>JACOSF010000316.1 GCA_016179005.1 Acidobacteriota bacterium
GTGGTAGAAAGCGCGCGCGGAGAGGAGTTGGTCTCGTTCATTCGCAGCCTCGTCGCCGCACATTGTAGGGGCACATGCGGTCGTGCCCATACAGAAAAATGACTGGTTGGAATGCCGCGCACTGGCCACTGTGCAGATCGCAGGACGGAAGAGCGCGAAGCTTGCAAGATTCTTACTAACCGACTTGTTAAAAAGCGCGCTTCGTGCTAAAAGACGGCTAGGTTTGATCCTGATTCGGAATGCGCGTCCCCTTGGGGTGTGCGAAGTATGCGGATGAGAAGCAGATTTGCGCTGGCCTCGTTCGCGCTGGTTGCGTGGGGCGCGGCGGTTCATGGCGCACCGCAACAGGCACCGCCCGCAGAGAAATCCGCCTCAACCGAATCCCGGAAAAAAGAGGATGCGATGGCGCAGGCGCTGGGGCACGTGCGCCTGCTCGCCGACCGCATTGGGGAACTGCGCAACCACAGCGCAAAAACCCGCGCCCTCGTTTCGCTCGGCGGCACGCTCTGCAACTACGACAAAGACTTTGCGCAGGCTGTTTTCCTCCGGGCCAACGAAGCGTTGCAGCTCGTCGCGCGCGAAGAAGAAGAGGAGCAGGCCAGAAACCCTTCGAAGCGCCCGCCGTTCTCTGTCGCCAACGATCTGCGCGGTCAGCTGACGACGGCTGCCGCGCAATGCGATGCGGAGATCGCCGCGCTCCTGCGGCCGGCCGATGAAGCAAAGGAGCCCTCCAGCGCAAATGACACAGCGCCGGACCTGAATGCGGCGATGCGGCTGCTCGATGAGAAGAAAGACGAAGCGAGGCAACTCGCTTCCAAAGCGATGGAAGGGCAACCCGGCGATCGCACCTTTCAGGATTTCTCGCTGTTTCTGCTGCGGCTGCGCCGCCAGGACCCGCAGGCTGCGGACCAGCTCTTCCTCACCGCACTCAGCCGCTTGCGCGCCCAACCGAAGCCCAGCTCTTACCATCTCATGGCGCTCGGGAATTATCTGTTTTCGTCCATGGATGTGGCGAAGATACCGGAGTCTGCGAATAGCATCACCTTCGTCATTGTCGGCGGCGTCTCCGTGATCAGCTTGCAGTTCAACCGCCCGGGGAACTCCCCACAAACGGTGCGCACGTACCTCGAAGCTTCGCTGGACATGCTCTCGCGCCCGCCCACGGACACGCGCGGGCAGCAGCTTGACTACGCCGCCGCCTATCAGCTCCTGCCGAAGTCTCGCGAGTCCGCGCCGGACCTGGCGCCCGCGTTCGATTTGGCGATGAAGCGGCTGGATCCGTCCGTGCCGGACAGGATGAAACCGAGCGCGCAGAACTCCGATCTGTCGCGGCTCTCACAGCCCTTCGCCCGCTCGGATGAGGAGTACGAAAGCGATCTCACGAACACCACCGATCCGGAGAAACGCCAGGCGCTTTTCTACCAGATTGCGAACGCGGCGCTCCGGAAGGGCGACTTTGCTCGCGCGCGGAAATTCGCCGCCGATCTAGAGAACAAGGAGTTTCGCGCGCAGTTCCTGTCTCTGATCGACTTTGGCGAAGCGGGAAAGGCCGTCGACGACAGCCGCCTGGAAGAAGCCCTCGCGGCGGTGAAGAGCCTTCCCGCCGGCGTCGTACGCGGACTGATGCTGGCCAACATTGCCGCCGCACAGATGAAGAAGGGCGAGACGAAAACAGGAATTGCCTTGCTCGACGCAGCGCAGCGCGAGGCCGAGCAAGTTTCCCTTTCGCTCCGGCCCACGTTTCTGGTGGCGCTCATCTCCGTGCTGGCACGCGCGGACCGCGATGCTGCGCTCCAGCTCCTCACCCAAGCCGTGGCCGCGTTCAATGAGCGCGACAAAACCGAAAAGCCTTGGGACAATACCATTCGCATCATGGGGGGACGCTCCGTAAGTGCGGCCGAAGCTTCCTTGCGGTCCAACCCCACCGGCTTTTTCATGATTTTGACGTTCGGGCTATCAGGTAGCGCCTCTCTGCTGCGCGCGAAGGGCATCGAGGCGTATGACTTGAATGCGAAGCTGTTGCGCTTGTTCAGCGCGGATGCCGAGCGCGCCGAAGCGATCCTCTCGCAGCTTCAGGACGAAGCGCGCATCGGCCCGGTCCTTGCCGCGCTGGCTGCGGCCTATCTCGACGCCGCCCAAATCAAGCCTGTCAAGACACCCGAAAAGCAGTAAGGGCCGATCCCGCAGCGCGGGACCGGCCCCTGCAAAATAGTTGCTTCGTCGCCGCACCCTTTGCGGATCTGCGGTTTCCTCCTAGTCGATCTGCACCACCGGCCCCGTCGCCGCGGAAAGCACCGCTTCGACTCGCCCGGCCACTGCCCGCGCCATCGCGTACATGCTCTTCGCGCCCGCCGCCGCATCGCCCAGCAATGCGACAGGTTTGCCGGTATCGCCGCCGATGCGGATTTGCGGATCAATTTCGATCTCGCCGAGGAATGGAACGCTGAACGCCGCCGCCATGCGCTTCCCTTCTCCCTCGCCGAAGATGCACACGCGCTGCCCGCCCGGCGCGTCGTAGTAGCTCATGTTCTCGACCACGCCGAGCACGGCGACGTTCACCTGCCGAAACATCTCGATGGCCTTGCGCACGTCGCCCAGCGCCACCACCGACGGCGTGGTCACCAGCACCGCGCCGGTCACCGGCACGGTCTGGATCAGCGAGAGCTGCACGTCGCCCGTGCCCGGCGGCAGGTCCACGATCAGGTAGTCGAGCTCGCCCCACTGCACGCTGCGCAAAAACTGCTGCATCACGCTGTGCAGCATCGGCCCGCGCCAGATCAGTGGCCGGTCTCCCGGATTCAGCAGGCCCATAGAGATCATTTTTACGCCGTACGCTTCCACCGGAAGAATTTCTCCCTCGCTGATAGCGCGCGGCTGTTCGGTCGAGCCCATCATCGTGGGCACGTTTGGCCCGTACACGTCCGCGTCGAGCAGTCCCACGCGCGCGCCCATGCGCGCAAGCGCAATGGCCAGATTCACCGCGACGGTGGTCTTCCCCACGCCGCCCTTGCCGCTGGCCACCGCAATCAGCGCTTTCACGCCGGGAATCGGCGACGGCCCTGAAGTACCTCCGCCCGGCGCACTTGGCCTCTTCGGTGAGTTGCCCATCGAATCTCCTCGCTCCCATACTGCATGCAGAAACATCCATGATAGATGCCCGTGCCGCGTTCAGCAAGCCGCCGCCGGTTGCGAATTCGGTGGGTTTTGTAGCGGGGGTTTGTCCCCCCGCCTTTCGCGGTCTTGACGTATTTTGTGGCGGCGGGTTTTACCCCGCCGCCTTTGGCGGCACTGCCTCGGTCTCCGAGTGGGTATGAAAGCAACATTTGCCTCGAATCCTGCGTAAATGAATAGAAGCTCCCGGATGGGCTTGGAGACAATGCGCGATGGATCCTAATGTGAACTCCCTTCGCCCGAAGACCTGGTACTCGCAGTCGCGTTGGCTGAGTGGCGCCGAATTGCTGCTGGGCGCGTTGATTGTCATCGGCCACAACGTCTATCACGTCGTTCCCAACGAAGTGCCCATTCTCTTCGTCTTGGGCTTGCTCTCTTTGCGCCTGCGCGACGGTGGGTGGAGCGCCATGGGGCTGCGGCGCCCGGACTCGTGGCTGCGGATTGTTCTGATCGCGCTCGCAGCGGCGGCATTGCGGATCGAGCTGGGCGAGTACGTGATTGATCCACTGACCGCGCGATTTTGGCCGCCGGCCATCGCACCGGAGGGAGTAGATTCCATCACCGGCAACGTGGGGCAAGCGCTCCTGTGGCTCGGGATCGTGTGGACTTGGGCGGCATTCGGAGAGGAGATTTCCTACCGCGGCTATCTCCTCACGCGAACGGCTGACTTGGGCGCCCGGTCGCAGACCGCGAATTGGGCCGGCGTATTGGTCACGTCCGTGCTCTTCGGAATCGGCCACTATTACAAAGGCCCCTCGGGAATCGTGGACTCCGGTGTGGCCGGTTTGATTCTCGGGGCGGCCTACATGCTTTCCGGGCGCAATTTGTGGGCTTCGATTTTGGCTCACGGGTTCATTGACACGTTTGGGGTGATCGCCCTGTTTTTTGGTTGGGATTCCTAGGTCAACGACACAGCCGCATTCTAGAGCTGCTCCTTTGGCGATTCGCGCGCCGTGCGGTACAATGAATGTTTGGCTGAGCGGTAGGAAGCAGTTCCGCCGCAGCGGGACTGCTTTTGTTGTGTTGAGGCACTTTGTAGCGGGGGGTTTATCCCCCCGCCTTTCGCGAGCTTGACGTATTTTGTCGCGGCGGGTTTACCCCGCCGCCGCGGCGGCATGAAGCCGCCGCTACAACTATGAACGTCGCAGATCTCGTCCATCGCGTTGTCGCCAAATTCATCGGCACCCAGCACGAGCGCGACATCAAGCGCATCGCGCCGATGCTCACGGCCATCAACGCTCTCGAGCCGGAGATGCAGCAGCTCTCCGACGCCGACCTGAAGGACCGCACGCAGCAGCTTCGCGAGCAGGTGCAGCAGGCGCTCGGCGACGCCGATCCCGGCGAGCCGCCGTGGAAGGAGTACAAGGCGCGCCTCGCCGAAGTACTCGACCCCGTGCTGCCGCCGGCCTTTGCGCTGGTGCGCGAGGCGGGCAAGCGTTTTCTGAACATGCGCCATTTTGACGTGCAGCTCATCGGCGGCATCGTGCTGCACGAAGGCAAAATCGCGGAGATGAAGACGGGCGAAGGCAAGACGCTCGTCGCCACGCTCCCCGCTGTGCTCAATGCCCTCGCCGGCAAAGGCGTGCACATCGTCACCGTCAACGACTATCTCGCCCGCCGCGACGCCGAGTGGATGGGGCCCATCTACCGCGCGCTCGGACTCAGCGTCGGTGTCATTGTCCACGACCTCGACGATGACGAGCGCCGCCGCGCCTACGCCGCCGACATCACCTACGGCACCAACAACGAATTCGGCTTCGACTATCTGCGCGACAACATGAAGTACGATCTTTCGCATTGCGTCCAGCGCGCCCACCACTTCAGCGTCGTGGACGAAGTGGACTCCATCCTCATCGACGAGGCGCGCACCCCGCTGATCATTTCCGGCCCCGCCGAGGAGTCCACCGACAAGTACTACCGCATCGACAAAATTATTCCCAAGCTCATCCGCGAAATTGACTACACCATTGACGAGAAGCATAAGACCGCCACGCTCACCGAAGAAGGCGTCACCAAGTGCGAGCGGCTGCTCAGCCTCGGCAACCTTTACGATCCCGCGCACATGGAAACGATTCACCACGTCTATCAGGGCCTGCGCGCGCACACGCTCTTCCAGCGCGACGTCGATTACGTCGTCAAGGACGGCGAAGTCATCATCGTGGACGAGTTCACCGGACGCCAGATGCCCGGCCGCCGCTGGTCCGACGGGCTGCACCAGGCCGTCGAGGCCAAGGAAGGGGTGAAGATCGAGCGCGAGAACCAGACGCTGGCCACCATCACCTTCCAGAATTATTTCCGCATGTACAAGAAACTTTCCGGCATGACCGGCACCGCGGAAACCGAAGCGGCCGAGTTCGCCAAGATTTACAACCTCGACGTCACCGTCATCCCCACCAACGTGCCGCTCGTGCGCATCGAGTTTCCCGACGTGGTCTATCGCACCGCCGCGGAAAAATATCATTCCGTGGTCCACGGCATCCTGCAGGAAGACAATTCCTTCACCGAAGGCATCAAGCAGATCAACGAGCGCGGCCAGCCCGTGCTCATCGGTTCCATCTCCATCGAGAAATCCGAAATCATCAGCGACCTGCTGAAGAAGGCCGGCATCCGCCACGAAGTGCTCAACGCCAAGCAGCACGAGCGCGAGGCCTACGTCGTCGCGCAGGCCGGGCGCAAGGGCGCCGTCACCGTCTCCACCAACATGGCCGGCCGCGGCACGGACATTCTTCTCGGCGGCAATCCCGAGTCCATGACCCGCGAGCACTGCCTCAAACAGAAACTCGCCATGCCCTACGTGCCGCAGCAAAGCGCCGCAGCCGAAAGCGCCGAAGCTGGCGGCGACGGTGCAAACGCGGAAGCTGCCGCGCGCAATATGGTGCTCTTCCAGAACGAAGGTAGAATTTTTCAGGTGCCGCACGCGCAGTGGCAGCCCATCCTCGACGGCTACAAGCAGCAGTGCCAGGCCGAGCACGACGAAGTGGTCGCGCTGGGCGGCCTGCACATCCTCGGCACCGAGCGCCACGAGGCCCGCCGCATTGATAACCAGCTTCGCGGCCGCGCCGGCCGCCAGGGTGACCCGGGCTCCTCGCGCTTTTTCCTCTCGCTCGAAGACGACCTGCTGCGCATCTTCGGCGGCGAGCGCGTCAAGTCGCTGATGTACCGCCTGGGCATGACGGAAGGCGTGCCCATCGAGTCCGGCCTCATCACCCGCCGCATCGAAAACGCGCAGAAGGCCGTCGAGGCGCAGAACTTCGACGCCCGCAAACACCTGCTCGAATACGACGACGTAATGAACAAGCAGCGCGAGACGATCTACTCCATCCGCCGCTCCGCGCTCGAAGGCAAGGACCAGAAGGAATACGTCCTGGGCATCGCCGAGGATATCGCCATCAATCTCGCGGAAAGCTACTGCCCGCGCGAAGAGCACCCCAGCAAGTGGAATGTCGCGCAGATGGCCAACGAAACGCTGAACCAGTTCGGCCTCGACCTCAAAGCCGCCTGCATTGACCTCGACACCATCAGCCACGACGAGCTGAAGGACGCGCTGGCCAAAGCCACCGTCGCGCGCTACGACGAAAA
>JACOSF010000317.1 GCA_016179005.1 Acidobacteriota bacterium
GCCATAGGACTCAACGAGCGAGCGCAGGATGCTTTCGTTTTTCGAAAGCTTTGCGGGAGCGGCGCTCGAAGCGTCCGATGCGAACATCGCATTCTCCAGCTTCGGCTGGCTGGCGGTTCCCTGCGCGTAAAGTTCGAGAAGCGTGGTCAGGCTCGTAAGGTCCGCCGCGTCAATTGTCTCCGCAGGAGTAGAGGTCCATGCGGTGGCGATGCTCAGATGCGCGAAGCGCGTGGGAAGCTCCGGACCGCGCGTGTAGCTCACCCGCGGCAGCACAGTGGTGAAATCCGCTGCGGCGGGAAGAGAATTGTCGTCGGCAAGTCTTTTCAGCTCGCCCGCGAAAGCGTCCAGCGCCGCATCGGGATTTGCCGAGCCGATCAGCACGCCGCTGCCCGTTTCTTTTTTTGGCGAACGCGGCTGCGCTTGCTGCTGTTGTGCCTGCGCACTGGCTCCGCCCCGGCGGGGGAGCAAGCGCCCGACGTATATCATTTCGTCGGCCTGGACGTGCTGCAGTAGCCGGTCGAGTCCTCGTGCACCGGCCCATTGTTGCGTGACGCACGCCACCGTGAGCGTGCCTTTTATTTTCGACACGTCCACGCGGTGACGAAGCAATTCGACCAGCGCCGCTACGCCAAAGCGGTCGCCGATGCCCGGCGCGGTCAGCTTGCCGAAGCCCATGAGGTGCACTTGCCGGTCGAGGCCGAGCGGATCGAGCAGGTCCACGCCAGCCTGTTTCACTTCCGCAGCGCTGGACGCGCCGATGTCGATGTAAATTTCATCGGGATGATTCACGCGAGGCGCATCGCGGCGCGCAGTTTGCAGGTGCGTGGAAAGTCCCGCCACGACGCCATAAATCCACTTGCCCTTGCGCGTCTGGATCACCACCGGCTGCGCGGCGTGAAGCAGATCGAACACGGCATTCGGCGCCTGTTGCGGCAGCCGCTGCACGCGCAGAAAGCCGTCGTCGGTGATGCCGCTGACCACGTAGCCGGGCTCGTCCATGGGCGCAACGATCAGCCGGCTGGGCGCGCCGCTTCCGATGGTCACCCACACGTTGCCCATGTTGTCCTGCTGCGGCTTCCACTTCGCCAGACGCGTTTTGATTTCGTCCGCAAGCCATGCCTCATAACCCGTCACCGCAGGCCACGCGGTGATGGCGGCGAGGTCCTTTTGCAACGACTGCGCGCTCGCAGGCACGGGGGACAGGAAAACGAGAATGGGAAAAAGACCATAAGAAATCGCAAGCGCGTACCGGACTACAGTGCAGCGTCGAAAATTCATCGTCGTTTCCTTTGGCAATGTTCGAATGCGCAACCGCGAGCCGCGAATCTACCGCAGCGCTACCCGGCGCGCAAGCGGCGCGCCCAATCCGCCGCTACTGACGCGCCGCTTTCACCGCGCGTTTCCACCGCGTACAATGCGCCGCGGGGGTACGCCATGCGCACAGTCGTCGCTGGATTCATGGTTGTCGCGCTTGCTGTGGCCGGACTGGGTCGCGCGCAGGACGAAAATTCTGCGCCACGGCCCCGCGCGCGCGAGTTGGGCATCGAGCCGGGTATCTACGAGCCAGGGCCGAACAACGCGATTACGGATGTGATCGGCGTGCGCGTCGGGCAGGTAACGATTAGCGAGGACTTGCCTGGCGGAAAGGCTGTCCGCACCGGCGTGACCGCGATTCTCCCGCACGACGGAAATGTCTTCCGCGAAAAAGTAGTCGGCGCGGTGTACGTCTTCAACGCGTTTGGAAAACTCGTGGGTTCGACGCAGGTAAACGAGCTGGGCCAAATCGAGACGCCCATTCTGCTGACCAACACGCTCAGTGTGTGGGACGCCGCGGCGGCGATGACGGATTGGATGCTCGCGCTGCCCGGAAATGAAAATGTGCGCTCGATTAATCCGCTGGTGGGCGAAACGAACGATGGCTATCTGAACGACATCCGCGGGCGGCACGTGAAGGCGGAGCACGTGCGCCGCGCGCTGGAATCGGCAAAGACTGGGCCGGTTGAAGAAGGCGCCGTCGGCGCGGGCGCAGGCACTGTGGCGTTCGGCTGGAAGGGCGGCATCGGCACCAGTTCACGGAAGGTGCCGTTTCGATCGGAAATAGGTCCGGCGCAGGAATCAACCTACACGATCGGTGTTTTGGTGCAGACGAACTTTGGCGGCCGGCTGACGATTGACGGCGTGCCGGTGTGGCGCACGCTCGCTCCAATGGAACTCTATGCACGCGGTTTTGAGCCGCCGCTCACCGCCGACGGCTCGTGCATGATCGTGGTGGGCACCGACGCGCCGCTCGATGCGCGGCAACTCCGCCGTCTGGCGGCGCGCGCCATGTTGGGCATGGCGCGTACGGGTTCGACGGGGAGCCACGGCAGCGGCGACTTCGTGATCGCGTTTTCCACGACCGGGAATTACAC
>JACOSF010000318.1 GCA_016179005.1 Acidobacteriota bacterium
CCTCGGGGCCCGGCCTTCCGTGCCCCGTTTCTTTTCCTGGCTGTCCGGGATTTCTATTGCGGGTGTCATCCCGAGCGAAGCGAAGGTTCTCTCGCCGCCTGCGTCTCCACCCGCTCGCCACTTCTTTAGTTCACCGACGTCACAGTGTCCGGCGGCAGCAACACGAAGATGCAACTTCCTTCGGAGACGCAAAACAGTTTGCCGCGTTGCACGATCCGCGTGGGCGTCCCATCGGGGAATACCACCGGGAACTTCGCGCCGCGCAATGCCTCCGCCAGCGGCCGCGCCTTATCGCTTCCGCGAATGAATTTCACTTCTTCTGCTTTGTCGCCCGTCGCCGGGCTGAAGACCACGAAAAAGTCGGCCTCCACTTTTTCCTTGAGAAGTTTTCCGAGTTGCACGGAACGCATCTCGCCCAATTCTCCAGCGCCCTTTTGCTTGAGGACATCAATCTTGCCCTCGCCGCCGGCCAGCGCGGCCAGGTGCCCTTTTGTTTCTGGCACTGGGCGTGTGGTAGCCATGGCCTGCGCGTAAATCTTGATCGCCTCCGCCTTGCGCCCCTGCTTCTCGTAAATCTGGCCGAGGTGGTCCCCCACTTCGCCATGCTGGGCGAGCAGCCATGCCGCGCGCACAAATTTTTCCGCCTTCTCGACGTTTCCGCTCTGGAAGTACACCCATCCCAGCGTGTCCCAGTAGGCCGCCAGGCTCGGCACAAGTCCCATTTCGTTCAGGGTGATCCGTTCGAGCTGAACGTTGCGCAATACCGCCGCCGTCGCCGCCACCGCGGACTCGGCGTACTGTTGTGCGCGCTCCAGGTGCACCTTGCGCAGCGTGAGTTCGTAGGCCACGTTGTTCCACACCGGCGGCGCCGGCGCCAATTCCACGGCTTTGTCGAAAGCTTCCATGGCCTTCTCCGCCTGGTTCAGGTTCAGGTAGCACTGTCCCAGGTTCACGTGCAGCGACGCATCGTTCGGCGTGAGTATCGCCGCCTTCTCCAGTTCCGGCAGCGCTTCCGCGTACTTCTTTTGCTCGCGGTACATTGCCCCCAGGTTGGCGTGCGCATATTTGTCCAGCGGCACAATCTCGATCTGCTTCTGGAACGCGGCCGCGGCCTCGTCCAGTTTCTGTTGCTGCCAAAGCGCGCGTCCCAGGTTGTTGTACGCATACTCGTCATACGGATTCAGTGCAATCTGCTCGCGGAAAGCCTCCTCGGCTTTGATCAATTGCTGGAGCCCGAGGTAGCCCCGGCCCAGGTTGTTCCAGGCGAACTTGTGCTTGGGCTCAAGCACCGTTACGCGTTCTAGCAGATCGACTGCGACGTCGTAGTTCCCGCTGTTCAGTGCTGCAAGTGCTGCCTCGTAGAGCTCCGGCGCTTTCACGTTCTCCGGGATGGCCGGCGTGTCCGCTGCAGCGGTGCTCTCCACCCAGAGGTCTTGCCCCTCGTCGTTGCGCACCGCGCGCTGGAACGCGCTGTAGTCGCCGGCGCGTTCGCCGGGCAGCTCCCGCAGACGGAATTTCATCACCCGCTCGGCGCGCAACACGTTCTGCTCCATCTTGTACGTGGCGCGGTACTCCGCGTAGTCGCGCATCACCGCCACCGATACCGGCGCCCGCGCTGTGAAATTGGCCGGCAGCTCCAACGTCAGTCGCGTCACCGCGTCCATCGGCGTGCCCAGCTCGATCTTTTCCGCAGCACCTTCTTTTTCTTCCGGCGCGTTCGGCAGCCCCATCGACGGCAGCGGCACGTTCATCTGCGACTTCTTGTTCGACCAGTCCAGGTAGTTCGGCTGCGACAGCGCGTACTCAAACTGGAACGGCTCGCGCGTCGCCGCGGGGTCGCCCACTTTGATCTCGCCGACCTCGCCGCGGAAGCCGTCGCTGATCGCCGCCCATTGCGCGATCTGCTTCCACTGGTTTTGCGGCGTGCGGCGGAACGCCACGCGCAGCCCCAATTCGGCGTCGCCGCGCAGCGTGTACTTGATATGCGCCGTCAGTTTTCCCAGCGCGCTCACCTTTCCTTCGATCTCCACGGCCTGCGTGGACGCAAACGGTGGGTCCAGCGGCGTCTCCACCAGGCCAGGCGGCGTGTCTCGCGATATCCGCAGCGCCTTTTTTCCGCGCAGGTTGGCGCTGAGCAGCCGGAATGGCGCGACTTCCAGCGTCGCGTCCATCCAAAGGGTGTCCGCCTCTTTCGACGCGGTGCTCTTGTCTCCTTCCGGCTTCACCCGCACCGCTGTGATCATGTGGTCGAACTGCGAAGGCGATGGCATCTCCTCATCCATTTTTCGCTGCGACGCGATCAACACCGCGTCAGCATGAATTCCCGCCGCCTCCAGCAGCGACGCCAGCAGCGTGTGTTTGTCCTTGCAGTCGCCGTACTGGTTGGCCAGAACTTCGCCCGCCGCGTGTGGCTGGTAGCGGCCTACGCCGAAGGAAAGGCTCACGTAGCGAAAATTCTTAGCCACGAAATCATAGAGCGCTTCGATCTTTTCCACGTCCGTGGTGCGGCCCTCGATCAGCTTCGCGGCTTTCGCGCGAATTTCCGCGGTCGGCGCGACGCGGTCTTTCTCCAGCGTCGCGTACCACTGCCCGACCTCCGTCCAGCTTTGGAACGTGGTCAACTGCACCGCCGGCCCCTTCGGCTCCTCGCGTTTCGGCTTTTTTTCCGCGTCCTCCGGCGGGCGCTCCAGGTTCCGGCTGGTCCACGTGTAGATTTTGCGGTTGCCCTGTTCGCTGATGACCGGTTCGCGATCCGGATGCGTCTTCAGTTTGATCGCGCGCGATTTGGGCACGTCCATTTCCAGCCGTTCGTCGAGTACGATCGAGTTCTTCTCGAAGTCGTAGTCGAACCAGAAATGACCCGGCGCCAGCGGCGTTTCCGTCAGCGTCACCACTTTGTATTCCAGCGTGTCGCCCGGCCGCAGCCCCGGCACGCTCACGTGCTTCATGCGGTAGTCGGTATAGACGGGCGCCTCCCGCGCAATGGACGTGCTCAAGTCCTGCACGGCCTCCGCGCCGGCCGTCACCACGCTGCCGTCGGCCTTGCGCACGCGCACGTATTCGATCTGCACTTTTTGGTTCGCGGAGTTGTAGCCGATGTTCTGCTCGCCCAGTTGCTGCACCCCCGCGTCGCTCTGCACTTTCACACGCGCCAGCGATTCCTGCCGCGACGTTCCGTCCGCCTCGAACCGCACCCGCGTGTGCCACTGCTCGAAGACGAACGCCTCCTGCGCATAGTCCGGCGCCTTCTTCTCCTCCGCCTTCGCTGGCGCTGGCGGCTGTGCCGCCTTCTGATTCGGCGTGGTGGATTGCGCCAACAGCATCACGGGGATCAGCAGCAGCCCCAGCAGTGTTTTTCCCATACGCGCTTGCAGCATTCGCAATTCTCCTCTCCAACTCTTCCTTCGCAGTCTATTGAATCTTCCCTCAACCGTAAAGCTCCGTTTCCACCCTGTGGTCCATATTTGCCTCGATTGGAATTCTCCAGACCGACGGCAGGGAAGCGAGCGGAGTGCCGGACAGAAAGCTGGAAATGAACATAAGTCTTTGACATGCAACAATATAGGGAACATTCTGCCCTCCGAGGCACATGCTGCAGACTTCATGTTGCCCCTGCGGGTGTTTTGTTGCTCCCGCACCGCTCTGAACACCGGCGGCAGACTCTTTGCCAGGCGAATCCCCGGCGAAGAGTTTTCCACTACTGCCACTTTTTTGTCCCGTTTTCTGTTTGACAGCCATCGCTCTTTTCCTTATACTTAGCGTTTTGTCAGGGAGATGTCGGCCCTGATGGGTGTCGTAG
>JACOSF010000004.1 GCA_016179005.1 Acidobacteriota bacterium
GGTGGAGAGGCCGTCGGTGGGCTTGTCGTCCACCTTGAGAATGATGTCCCCCGGGCGGATGCCCACTTTATAGGCAGGAGAGCCGACGAAAGGAGCCATGACCACAGTGCGGCCGTCGCGCGGGCCGACCTGCATGCCGACACCGTAGTACTTGCCGTGCTGGTCTTCGCGGAGCAAAGAGAACTGGCGCTGGTCGAAGAAGTTGGAATGCGGATCGAGACCGCGCAGCATGCCGGGGATGGCCCCGTTATAGATGAGCTTATCAACATCCACAGGCTCGGCGTAGTTCTGCTGGACGATGGCCAGAACGCGGGAGAAATTGCGGATGGACTCCTGCGCGTCGCTGGCGCCGGCGGCCGTGGCGCGGACGGAAGGGCCGTACATTCCACCCAGAAGAGCGGAAACCACCAGAATGCCCGTGACCAGAAACACACCGCGCCCGTTGGCTTTCATCCCATCCTCACTTTTCGCCACTCGTCGGAGTAGGATAGCACAGGCCTCCAAGTTTGACACTCCCAGATGTGTCTTCTATGATGCCAGCGAGAGGACATTATGGGCTCCCTCGGCGTTCCAGAAATGATCTTCATCTTTGTGCTGGCCCTGCTGATATTCGGGCCGCGCAAGCTGCCGGAGCTCGGGCGCAATCTGGGGAAAGCGATGGCCGAGTTCCGCCGGGCGTCCAACGAACTGCGCTCAACCGTGGAAGACGAGATGCGCAACCTGGAAAAGGAAGCCCGGGAGACAGAACGCCAGGCACCAGCCTGAGCCCCGCGTGCCCGCCGACAGCAACGAAGACACTACGTCGAAGATGTCCTTCTTCGACCACCTCACCGAACTGCGCCAGCGAATCTTGTACTCCGTGATTGCCATTGCCGGCGGCCTGTGCGTGGGGCTGTATTTTGCGGACGACGCATTCCTGATCCTGGCGAAGCCGATGCTGGCGGCGCTGCGTGCCGCCAATCTGGCGGACAAACTGATCTATACGAGTCCGCTCGGTCCGATCCAGCTTTACATCACGGTGGGGCTATACCTGGGATTTGTGCTGGCATCGCCGTTTGTGCTGCACCAGCTTTGGCTTTTTCTGGCGCCGGGACTTTACCGGCACGAGCGGCGGGCGGTGATCACATTCCTGTGCTCGTCCGTGCTGCTGTTCCTGGCGGGGACGGCGTTTGGCTACTTCGTTCTGCTGCCCATGACCCTGCAATTCCTGGTGAGTATTCCCGGGCCGTTCACGGCCATGATCAGCATCAACGAATATTTCGACATGACCCTGGTGATCCTGCTGGGGCTGGGCCTGGTATTCCAGCTTCCGATTCTGGTGTTCTTCCTGACGCTGTTCCGCATCGTGACGCCGGCGTTCCTGTGGAACAACTTCCGCTACGCGGTGTTGGTGATTGCGATCCTGGCAGCGATCGTGACGCCGACCACGGACATTTTGACCATGATGATTTTCATGGCGCCCATGCTGGTACTCTACCTGCTAAGCATCGGCGTGTCCGCGGCGGTGGTGAGCAAGAGAGCGAAAGAGGCGGGGACATCGCCGGCGGGAGCGAGCACGACGGTGATTACCGTCGGATTGCTTGTTGCAGGAGCGGCGGCACTGCTTTGGGCGGGGCAACACTTCGGATGGTGGCGACTGTGGCGATGAAGCGGGGCATGCAAGGTTTGGTCGTCGCACTCTTCGCGCTCTGCGCTTTGGCGGCAGGGTGCGCGAGCGGGCCTGAAAAAGCCGCGTCGGCTCCGCCTGCGCAGGCGGTCAATACGGCGTCTGATGCGCTGCCAGCGGAGCAGACCGGCGGATTCGATGGAGCCAAAGCTTTTGCGCATGTGGAAAAGCTCGTCGCCATCGGGCCGCGCCAGTCAGGGTCGCCGGGCATCCGCCTGGCGCAGGACTACATCCGCAAGCAACTGCAATCGTTCGGGTGCAGCGTGGAGGAAGACAGCTTCGAGGCGTCCACGCCGCTGGGGCGCATCCCCATGAAGAATATCGTGGCGAAAATTCCCGGCACGGGCGCGAACGTAGTGCTGCTGCTGACGCACTACGACACCAGACGGCAGGAAAATTTTGTTGGCGCGAACGACGGCGGGTCGTCCACAAGGCGGCGTGAGCGTGTGGATCGCTTTTCTGGACGGAGAAGAGGCTCTGGTGGAATGGAGCGACACAGACAGCACTTACGGCAGCCGGCAGATGGCCGCGCGCCTGGCCCTGGCGAATGAACTGCGCCGGGTAAAGGCGGTGGTGCTAGCGGACATGATCGGCGACCGCGACCTGGGGCTGCGCCGCGAATCGAACTCCACCGGCTGGCTGACCGACTTGGTCTGGAACACGGCAAAGCGACTGGGCTACGAGAAGCACTTCCTTTCGGAATCGCAAGCCATCGAAGACGACCACATGCCGTTTGTGAAGCGCGGAGTGCCCGCCGTGGACCTCATCGACCTCGACTACCCTGCCTGGCACACGCCTGCCGATACGCTCGATAAAGTTAGCGCGCGGAGCCTGGGCGTGGTGGGGCACGTGATTCTGGAAAGTGTCAAGGAAATCGAAAAGAAAGTGCGCTAGCGCAAAGCAAATTCTCCGTCTCCAACTGAATCGACAAGTTTGCCTGAAGTTCTAGAGGAAACGTCTATTCGAAAGTGACTTTGGAGTTGCAGGAGACCAACGAGTGCTTGCGGAATTTTTCGTCGTCGGGGACGGCGAAGTCCGAGCGGTAATGGCTTCCGCGGCTTTCCTCGCGAGCAAGCGCGCAGCGGGTGATGAGCTGGGCGAGAGTCCAGACGTTGTGCAGCTCGCATTCCGCGCGGCTCAGCTTTTCGGGGCGCACGACCTCCAGGGCGCGAAGTTGCTCGAGAGCGCGGGCGAGGTCGCGGCCGTTGCGGATGATTCCCACTTCACGCCACAAAATATTCCGAATCTGATCGAAGGGCCCGTGGGAGGTCTCGGGCGGCGGGTGCGCCGGTGCTGGATGATTGTCCTGCTTGTTATGGCCGGGGTTGTCGCGCTGTGCATTGGCTTTGACCGGTTTGTGGCCCTGCGCGGAGGCGCGGGCAGCGACGGATTGATTCTTTTCCGGATGAACTTCGGCGGCCATGGCGACACCGCAGCGGGCGCCGAAAACGAGGCCTTCGAGCAGGGAATTGCTGGCCAGGCGGTTGGCGCCGTGGACGCCGGTGCCGGCGGTTTCCCCGGCAGCGTAAAGGCCGGGCAGCGTGGTGCGGCCGTGGAGGTCGGTCTTGACGCCGCCCATGATGTAGTGCGCGGCGGGGCGCACGGGAATCAAATCGGTGGCGATGTCCAGGCCAAACGTCTGACAGGTGGAGTAGATGCGCGGGAAGCGCTTCCGGACGTAGTCGGCATCGAGAGCGGTCATGTCGAGGTAGACGAACTCGGTGCCGGTCTTGTGCATCTCGGCAACGATGGCACGGGCCACGATATCGCGCGGAGCGAGCTCGCCGGCCTCGTGATAATGCTTCATGAAGCGGTGCAAGTCGGCGTTGCGGAGGATGCCGCCTTCGCCGCGAAGGGCCTCGGAGAGCAGGAAGCGCGGCGCACCCTTGATGCACAGCGCGGTGGGATGGAACTGGACGAACTCGAGGTCGGTGAGAACGGCGCCGGCGTCGTAAGCGATGGCCATGCCGTCGCCGGTGGCCACGGCGGGATTGGTGGTTTCGCGGTAGACGTGGCCGAGCCCGCCGGTGGCAAGGAGCACCGCGCCGGCGAGGACGTCCTGCGTCGAGCCTGAAGATTCGTCGAGGAAGCGCAGACCGACGACGCGGCCGGCGTTGAGCAACAGTTCTGTGGTAAGAGCGTGCGCGCGGAAAGTGATGCCGGGGAGCGCGTTGGCCCGGGCCATCAGGGCGCGGCTGATTTCGCGGCCGGTGGAATCGCCGTGAGCGTGAAGCACGCGGGAGCGGCTGTGAGCGCCTTCGCGGGTGAAGGCCAGCTTGGTGCCCGCGCGGTCAAACTGCGTGCCCCATTCGATGAGCTGCTGGATGTAACGCGGGCCCTCCTCCACGAGGACCTTGACGGCGCCGGGGTTGCAGAGGCCGTCGCCGGCGGCAATGGTGTCCTGCTCATGGAGGCTGATTTCGTCTTCGTCGGAAAGCGCGGCGGCAATGCCGCCTTGGGCCCAGTCGGTAGCCGTTTCGCTAAGCTCGGATTTGGCGAGGATCAGAACAGAGCCGCACTGCGCGACTTCGACACCGGCACGCAGACCGGCAATTCCGCAGCCGACAATGGCGAAGTCAACGTGAATGGGGCTGGCGGATTTCATCGTGGTTCACAAGAGCGATGCGGGTATGTTAGCACGAACCACGGAGAGCGACGCGGAGCGCATGCGT
>JACOSF010000319.1 GCA_016179005.1 Acidobacteriota bacterium
TCATTATCGCGCACCGAGCCGCCCGGCTGGATGACGGCAACCGCACCGGCCTTCGCCGCCTCCTCCACGCCGTCGGGAAACGGAAAGAACGCGTCGGAACCGACGACACTGCCAGCGAGCGCGAGACCGGCAGCGGCGGCCTTCATCACCGCGATCTTGACGGAGTCCACGCGGCTCATCTGGCCGGCGCCAACACCGAGCGATTGTCCATCCCGCGCAAAGATGATGGCATTGGACTTGACGTGATTGGCCACTTTCCAGGCGAAGAGGAGCGACTGGAGCTCGGCGGAAGTTGGCGCGCGTTTGGTGGCCACCTTGAGATCGCTTTCCGCAAGGCGGTGAAGATCCTGGTGCTGAACGAGCACACCGCCGGAGATGCGCTTGAGCTCAAAAGCAGCCGCGTCGCCGGTGCCCGGCATGCGCATCAACCGCAGATTTTTCTTCGAAGCCAGCTTTTCCAGCGCGGCAGGCTCAAATTCCCGAGCGATGATGCATTCCACAAACAGCTTTGAGACTTCCTCGGCGGTGGCTGCGTCGAGGGGGCGATTGAACGCCAGCACGCCACCGAAGGCGGATACGGGGTCGCCAGCCAAGGCCTTCCGATACGCATCGAGCAATGAATCCTGCTCGGCGGAACCACAAGGATTGTTGTGCTTGATGATGACCGCGGCGGGCCGGTCGAATTCCTCGACGAGGCGCCAGGCTGCATCGAGATCTACAAAGTTGTTGTAGGAAAGTTCCTTGCCCTGAAGCTGCACGGCGCCAGCGAGGCCAACGGGGGGCTTCCCCGCCGGAACGTACAGAGCGGCCTGTTGATGAGGGTTTTCCCCATAGCGCAAAGACTGCTTGCACTGGAGCGCAAGGTGGAGACGCTCGGGGAGGGAACTGCGCGAACCGAGCTTGACGCTGTCCCCGTCCGCAGAGAGCCGCTCCAGCTCGGTGGTAATCATGCCGTCATAGCGAGAGGTCATCGCAAAGGCCTTCCGGGCGAGCTGGAGTCGTGTGGCAAGACTAAGCGAGCGGCTGGGTTGCAACTCGGCGGCGACAGCGCCGTAGTCGGAAGGGTCAGTGACGACGGCTACGCTTTCAAGGTTCTTAGCGGCAGAGCGAATCATGGTGGGCCCGCCGATGTCGATGTTTTCGATCAGCTCGCCGGGAGTCAGGTCGGGTCGCGCGGCGGTGGCCTCAAAGGGGTAGAGGTTAACGACAACGAGATCGATCCGCGGGATGCCGTGCTCGAGAACCTGGGCCTGATCGCCGGCGTTCGCGCGACGATAGAGAATTCCGCCGTGCACGCGGGGATGCAACGTCTTCACGCGCCCGCCGAGCATTTCCGGCCAGCCGGTGAGCTCGGCGACGTCGCGCACGGGCAGCCCGGCCTCGCGGAGAAGTTTGGCGGTACCGCCGGTGGAAACGATTTCGATCCCCACTCCGGCGAGCTGGCGGGCAAAATCCAGAATGCCCGTCTTGTCAAAAACACTTAGAAGTGCGCGTTCAATGACCACACGTCCCTCCTGGAATCAAGGAAAAGCGAAGTAGTTTATGCGAGACCGGCGGAATGGCCAACCGGCAATTTCATGGGACCTCGAGTTGGACGGGCGGCGGAACGAAGAAGACGATGGCAAGCAGGCACCAATTATTTGGTGCGTGCTTTCAGCTTCACCTGGCCATCTTCCATGGTGATGGAGCCAGCCTGTTTCTTGAGCTGCTGCGTCTTGAGTCGCACAAAATCCTGAAAGTTATCTAGGGTAAGGGCGTCGGTTTTCTCGCCCGCTTTCGTCTTGGCTTCGAGCAGCGCTTTGTAGAGCTGCTGTACCTTCTCAGGCTCGCGGTCGGGGTCTGAACAGGCCACTTCGTAAAGCGAAGGCGGGCCGCTCGGGCGGCGCGATCCGGAAGCAACCGCCGCGGCGGGAGGGGGCTCCGGGTGCGGCTCCTTCTCGCGCTGGGCTTCGATGGCTTTTGCGGCGGCGCCAAAGTGGCGCTGGACGAAGCCCTCTTCCTTTTGCTTCAGCTTCTTCCGCCACACTTCCATATTCTTGACAAAATTCTGAGAAAGATTATTGAAGCGGAAACGCTGGGAAAAATTCATGTCCGCGCCGCGCTCCGAGTAGCGCTTGATCATCTGCTCGGCGCGCCACAAAGTTTCCTGCGGCGGGCGCTTGCGACCTCCGCCAAAGTACATGTCGTACTCGATCTTGAGCTGGCGGATGTCCTTTTCGAGTTGGTTCAGATCTTCTTCAACCGTTGCCATAGTTCCTTCGGGGAGACCCAAAGATGGTAGTGCCCATGCTAAGTAGCGTCAACCGCTAACTAGTGACGACGTAATGTGGAAGGCGGTTGCACGGAGTTTCGCCGCTGTGCTCCAATACCAACAGCATGAAAAACCCTGCAAACAGCGAGCCGGCAGCGGCGTCGCTCTATCGGCAAATTCCGCCGGTGGACGAATTGATGGGACGTCCGCGCCTGGCGGAACTGGCGCGGCGGGCCGGGCGCGCGCTGGTGCTGGACGCGACCCGAAACGTTCTGGAAGGGATCCGCGCAGCGATCCAGCGTAAACCCGAGGCGGTGGAAGGCGCGTTGGATGCGGCCCGGATTGAAGAGCAAATCGTCATCGAAGTTCGGCGGGCGCTCGAGCCATCGCTGCGGCCGGTGATCAACGCAACCGGCGTGGTGCTGCACACGAACCTGGGGCGCGCGCCCCTGGTGCCAGCGACGATGGAGCACCTACGGCAAACTGCAACACAATATTCCAACCTGGAATACGACCTGGATGCGCGCGCGAGAGGAAAGCGGGACGTGCACACTGCGCGACTGCTGACGCGCCTGCTCGGGGCCGAGGCGGCCGTGGTGGTGAAC
>JACOSF010000007.1 GCA_016179005.1 Acidobacteriota bacterium
GCAGGAAATCTTCTCGCCTCGCGGCATTGTCGAGCGCAACGACCCCAAGGTTCGCCTCCTCGAGGGCCTCGACCAGAAGGTATCTCTGCTGGCCGGCGAGGTTCCGCCGGAGGTCATCGCTCACGAGAATGGCGTCCGCTTTCACTTCGATCTCTTCAAAGGACAAAAAACCGGCGGCTTTCTCGACCAGCGGGAAAACCGCCGCGCGGCCGCCCACTATGCTTCCGGCGATGTGCTGGATTGCTTCACCTACAACGGAGGATTCGCCCTGACCATCGCCGCCCACTGCCAGCAAGTGGAAGCCATCGATCTTTCCCCTGCCGCGGTCGAAGCCGGCCGCCGCAATCAGGAACTCAACCAGATTGCCAACGTCTCCTTTCGCGAAGCCAATGCCTTCGACATTCTCAAGAACTACGACGAGCAGGGACGCCGCTTCGACATGATTCTCCTCGATCCTCCCGCCTTCGCCAAAAACCGCGCCAGCGTCCCCGCTGCACGTCGCGGCTATAAGGAAATCAATCTCCGCAGCTTGAAGCTTCTCCGCCCGGGCGGCTACCTGGTCACCTGCTCCTGCTCTCACCACATCCCCGAACACCTCTTCCTCGAAATCCTGGCCGAAGCCGCCAATGACGCGCGCAGGCAAACCGTCGTTGTTGACCGCCGCACCCAAGCGCGTGATCACCCAATTTTGCTCACCGTTCCAGAAACTCACTACCTCAAGTAACACGCAAGGTGGCCGGGGCCGGAGCTTGCCCTCCGGCCTCGTGACCCCCAGCTTCGGGTTCTGAACGGGGTTCGATTTGCAGCCACCACGAAGCGCCTGCCGCCAGTCCAACGCCTGCTCGATTTGACGGCCGCGCTCCGGCTCTTTACACTGGATCTTCGAGGTAAATCAGGAGACCGATGAATACCTTTAAAACTGCACTGCTGCTCACTGCGCTCACTTTGCTCCTGCTGTTTGGCGGGCAGCTAATCGGTGGCCAGCGGGGCATGACCTTCGCCTTGGCCATTGCCGTCGTGATGAACGGCATCGCTTACTTCTTTTCGGACAAGATTGCCCTTTCCATGAGCGGCGCAAAGCCCGTTTCCCGCGAGGAAGCTCCGCGTCTCTACCAGATCATGGATCGCCTCTGCGGACTGGCCACGCCCACGAGCTTTCGCACGTGCGCAACTACGACATCCTGACCGCTTCCGTGGCCGCCACGATTGCCGGCGCCATCACGCACCTCGCCTTCATGGGCCGTTTCGCCATGATCTTCGGCGGCGGCAGCCGCGATGACGACCGCGGTGGTGGCGGTCTAAGCGCCCTGCTGATGCTTTTCTTGGCGCCGCTGGCGGCAACGTTCGTCCAGCTCGCGATTTCCCGCCAGCGCGAATTTGCCGCCGACGCTTCCGCCGCGCAGATTGTCGGCCACCCCTTCGGCCTGATCCGCGCGCTCGAAAAACTCGGCGCCTATAACAAGCGCATCCCCATGGAAACGGATCCGTCCACTTCATCGCTCTACATCGTCGCGCCACTCAGCGCCGGATCAATCTTTGCGAGCGCTTTCAGCACTCACCCGCCGCTTGAAAAGCGCATTGCTGCGCTGCAAAACATGGTCGTGACGCGCTAAGCCTTCGAAAAAGAGACAGCAAAGCAAAAAGGCCCAGCCTTCGAAAAAGAGACAGCAAAGCAAAAAGGCCCCGGAGGCCGCTATCCGGGGCCATTCTTTTGTGTGCTGCGCGTTTATTGCTAAAGTTTCAGCCAGCAAAAGTCCCGCGTCAGCGGCGTCTTGTTCATGATCACGCCGCGCTCCCGCTGCACGTGCACGCAGTTCGAGTGGTTGTACCCGTAGCCGCCTTCCAGGTTGTAGAGCCCCGGCTCATTGGAGAAGGTCATGTTCTCGACGAGGGTCGTGTCGTCCCCCAGCGAAAGATACGGCGCCTGGTGGCCTTCCATGCCCTGTCCGTGCGCCGGCCGGTGGTAGACATATTTCTCCATTCCCGCCTTTTGCGCGATGGCCAGGGTGGCCGCGCCGATCTCCCCGCACTTGGCTCCCGCTTTGCAAAGCTCTGCCTGTTTCAGCGTCATTTCCGTATGCACATCCCACATTTTTTTCTGTAAGTCGTTCATCGGAGCAATGTGCATTGCGCGGTAGCCCTCCCCGCCGTACCCGCCAATCTTGATCACCGACGAAATTTGCACAGCCTGGCCCGGGGCCAGCCGCGCATAGAAGAACTGGTTGGGGTGCGGATAGGCGGTCGCCACGCCCGCGCGGCAGGAAAAGTCCAGACTGATGCCCACTGCATGGTGCGCCTCTCCGTTCACCTCGCGACCCATGGCCGCCATCAGCGTCCGCGTGCCGAATTCTTCCGTGGCCTGGCGCACGTCGAAGTCGGTCACCTTGGTTCCGTTCTTCAAGATGAACCCGCGGGCAAACGTCAGCATCGCGTCGTGCAGGTCCATCGCTTCTTGCATCAGCTCGAGTTCTTCCCGCGTCTTCACCTCTCGCATGAAAAGCAGTTCTTTTGCGATGTCATTCAGGCTGGCTTCGGGCAGTGTTTCGCGAAAACGTTTCTCAAGCGACGGTGTCGGTTCACGGTCAATGCCCAGCTTCGCGTTGCCGAAGCCGCGCTTGGCAAGCCCCTTCAGCATCCACTTGAAAAGATCTTCCTGCGCTCCCGCTTTCCACGTCACTTTGTTGTATTCGCCGGAATGCGGATAGTCGAAATACCACTCGAACTCCTTCATCCACCACGACGCCGCCATGTCCCGGTCGAGTCCCGGGATGAAAGCGATTGGCTCTCCCGTCGCCGGCACGAATAGAAAATTCGGACGTTCCGTCTCCGTCAGAAAACTGCCCGTCAGATAGTTGCGGTTCAACTGGTCCGCGACGATGGCACCGCCCAGTCCCATCGCACCCAGCCGCGCCTGGAACCGCTTCACGGTGGCCCGATACCACTCCACTGGCAGCCGAAACGGCGGCTTGAGTGAAGCCACGTGTCCCGCCTTGATTTCGGCGCTCATCTCGCTTGCACCCATCACCGCGGCTGCACCCGCAGCCATGCCAAGCGAGTTGAAGAACCGGCGACGTGTAATCATTGGCTTTCCCTCCGCATCCGAAGTGGGCGGTTTGCCCGCAATTCGCAGAAACTATAGACATCGCGTAAAAAGTGCAAGGCCTAGTACAACCGTTCGGTACCCGCTCTTGTTTCGAATAGCTCCTAACCTCTGTGCCTCGTGCGGGATAGCGCCGCATCGTTCTTCCAGCTTTTTGGCGTGTGACGTGCTTTCTTCTTGGTCGCAAGGGCATTTCGAAAGGGAAAAAACATGAGTGAAGATCGCGAACCAGTTGTCATCGAATCCAATGCTACGCCGCGCTGGATTGGCGTCGCGGTGGTTATTTTGGCCATCGTGTCCGTCGTGGCACTCGGCACAGGCTACAGCGCGTCGAACCGCGCCAGCAACATCGAGCGGGGGCTATCGGCACAGTTGCAGTCCGAAGTGAAGACCCTGCACGACTCCGTGGACGTGCTCAGCAGGCGGCTGAAACAGGCCGAAGAAACTAATGCTCAAGCACAGGGAGAACTCAGCGTCGTCACCGACCGCTTGAAGCTTACCCAGGGCGAATTGGCCCGCGCCCGCAAGCAGGGCAAACAGTTCCAGGAACAGTACACGAAAAACCTCGAAGAGATGGAATCCTCCGTCCGCACCGAGCTGGCGGCCAAGGCCAGCGTCGATGAAGTGAAAAACCTCAGCGGCGATGTTTCTGGCGTGCGCACGGACCTCGAAGCCACCAAACAGAATCTTCAGATGGCCAAGGGCGAACTGGGCACCCTGATCGCTCGCAACCACGAGGAGATTGAACAGCTCCGCCGCCTCGGCCAGCGCGACTACTTCGAATTCACTCTCAACGGCAAAGGCATCCGCGAAAAGCTGGGCAGCATTGTGGTCGAGCTCCGCGGCACCAACACGAAGAGGCACCAGTTCACCCTCGCTCTCTTCGCGGACGACCTCCGCTTGGAGAAGAAGAATCGCTCAGTGAACGAACCGATCTACTTCTACACCCGCGGCACGCGCGCTCCTTTCGAGCTGGTCGTCAATGAAGTGGGCAAGAACAAGGTCGTCGGTTACTTGAGTGTCCCGAAGGCCTCCGCACCCGCCTCCGGCAAATAATCTCTTCCCGCCGGAGTTGGACACCAAACACAGGGGGATCCCCCCACGGGGGTCCCCCTTTTCGTTTGGATTTCGTGCATCCCGCACTCCTGCAAGAGAATCTATAGAGGAGGACAATCTGGACAGGAAATTGGGATTATGCCCAAGTCCTTGTCCTGCCCTGCTCAGGGGCATTTCAAACACTGCGAAGAGGGGGAAGGTGTTATGACGAAGCGTTTGTTGATTGGTTCTCTGGCCCTGGTTCTGGTAGCGGGAATCAGCTTTGCTTCACCAAAGGACGGTTCCTGGACAGGCTGGGTCACCGACACGATGCTTTACAATCCCGCCGACAAAAAAGTCTACACGCTGGATCCACAAGAAAAGCTCGCCGAGCACGCCGGCCATTTCGTGAAAGTGACGGGCTCGGTGGACGGCGACACCATCAAGGTCAAGGCCATCGAAATGGCTCCGGAGCCCCAAGCCGAAGCCGCCAAGCCGAAAAGCTGACCACCTTTTGCCACACCGGAACACACTTCAACGGGCAGGGCCTCGCGCCCTGCCCATCTTTTTCAGGCCGCGGTTGCCGCCTGCCCGCGCCGCTTGCGGCGCAGGAATTCCTTGGCCAGCATCGGCAGTTTCTCGTGGGGCAATTTGCCCTGTTCGTAGAGCTTCACCTTCGCTTTGGCTGACTTGCGCCGCCGGTGGTGTCGCTTCCATGCCACAAACCGCTTGTCGTTTGCCATCCAGAATCCTCCGATTGGATTGAGACTTGGAATTCTATCGTTCTTCTGCCCTGCCTGCAAAGCCGGGTTATGACTTTCTTCCGTCCTTCAAGTACCATTTATCGCGCCCATGTCGGTCACAGCCATTTTCGCCGGCCGCGTTCTGACGCCCCTCGAGGAATTCATTGACGGCCTCGTGGTAGTCGAAGACCGCAGAATTGTCGCCGTTGGGCGCCGCGATTCTGTCCACGTTCCGGCGGGAGCCCGGGAGATCCGTGCGCCCGGAATGACCGTTGTCCCTGGCTTCGTGGACATCCATATCCACGGCGCCGGAGGTCACGACGTCATGGAAGCCGATCCCGCTGCGCTTAGCGCGGTGGCCCGCACTGCCGCACGTTTCGGGACGACTTCTCTCCTCGCCACCACCGTTACCGCAGCACTCGACCGCACTTGCCACTCCCTCGAAGGCATTGCTCAGTTCATCCGCGCGCGGTCGACTCCGAGCGACGCTGAAACTGAAATCCTCGGCATCCACTTCGAAGGCCCGTTCATCAGCCATACTAGCCGCGGCGTTCATCCTCAGGAATGGATCGCGGCGCCGTCTGTCGAATCCCTTCACCGGATGCTGGGCGCAGCCGCCGGTTTCGGCAAGGTTTTGACGCTTGCTCCTGAACTCCCGGGCGCGCTCGACCTTGTGGACACAGCCCGTTCCGAAGGCCTGGTGGTCGCATTGGGTCACACCGACGCGACTTTCAACGAGTCGCAGGCCGCCATCCAGCGCGGCGCGCGCCATGCCGTCCATGTCTTTAATGCCATGCGGCCTTTTTCCCATCGCGAGACCGGAGTCCTCGGCGCAGTTCTCACTTCTCCGGAG
>JACOSF010000320.1 GCA_016179005.1 Acidobacteriota bacterium
GATCATCCTCGAGGGCAGCGGCCAAATCGAGTGCGGCCACGAGCGGCTGGAGTACAGCCCGGCGCAGGTGTGGCTGATGCCGGCGGCGCTGGGCGCGTATCAGCTGACGCCGCACGGGCGCACGTCGCTGCTGCGCACATATGTTCCGGATATCATGCAGGACTTCGTCGCGCGGCTCGAGGAGCAGCGTGTGGGCGAAGACGCGTGGACGCGGATCGTGTTTCCATGAGCAAATCGGAAAAACTGCAAGCGCACGCCATCATCCTCGCCGGAGGCCGCGGCACGCGCTTCTGGCCGCGCAGTCGCACGCGCACGCCAAAGCAATTGCTGAATATCGTTGGCAAAAATACCATGCTGGCGCAGACGATGGAGCGGCTGCGGCCGGTGTTCCCAGGGTCGCGCGTCTGGGTGGTGACCAACGCCACGCAGGCCGCCGCGGTGCGCAAGAATCTTCCCGGCGTTTCGGCATCACGCGTGCTAGCCGAGCCTGCAGGGCGCAACACCGCCGCGGCCATCGGCCTCGCTGCGGTACATCTGGCGCAGCAGTCAAAAGACGCGCTGATGGCCGTCCTTCCCGCGGACCACTACATCGCCAATGCAGAGTTGTACCGCAAAATTGTCGCCGCAGCGTTGGAGGTGGCCAGCCAGGGGCGATACCTCGTCGCACTGGGCATTCCGCCGGCGGGCCCCGAAACCGGTTACGGCTACATTGAATGCGCCGACGCCACGCCCGCCGTGCTCGGCTCGCCCGTCTTTCGCGTACGGCGCTTCACCGAAAAGCCGGCGCAGGATATGGCGCAGGAGTACGTCGCGTCGGGACGCTACTTGTGGAACGCGGGAATGTTCTTCTGGCGTGTCTCGACGTTTCTCGACCGGCTGAAGAAATATCTGCCAGCGACGCACGACGCGCTAATGCGCCTCGCGGATACCATCGGGACGCGGCGCTACGCAGCCACGCTGAAACGGATTTATCCGAAGCTCGAAAACATTTCCGTGGACTACGCGGTGATGGAGCGCGCCACGCAGCCGGGGGAGCCGCCGAGCGTCTTCGTGCTGCCCGCGGAGGTCGGCTGGAGCGACATCGGCTCGTGGGCCGCGGTGTACGATTTACAGGCGAAGGCCGCTGGAGAAAACGTTTCCGCGGGGGTGCATTTTGCGATGGACGCCAGCGGCAACTTCTTCTGGAGCCAGGAGAAATTTGTCGCCGCCATCGGCGTGAGAGATTTGATCGTGGTGGAAACGCCTGACGCGCTGCTGATTTGCCCGCGCGACCGCGCGCAGGACGTGGGAAAAGTCGTGAAGTGGCTCGAGCAGAACAAGCGCAAGCAACTTTTGTAACCTGTTTTTCCTCTACATCCTCTACTTCCTTTACTTCCTCTAGCTCCTTCCCTTCCTTTATACTTCTCACGCGATGTCACGGATTCAGTTCGGCACCGACGGATGGCGCGGCGTAATCGCCGAGGACTACACGGACGAAAACGTCCGCAAGGTGACGCAGGCGATTGCGCGCTACGTGGTGCGGTGCGAGCGCCCGGAGAACGGCGTGCTGGTGGGCTACGACACGCGCTACGGCTCGGAGCGCTTTGCGCGCATCGCCGCGGAAACCATCGCGGCTACCGGCACGCCGGTGTGGCTGGCCGATTCGTTCTGCCCGACGCCGGCCATTTCCCTGCTGGTGCGGCTGCGCGGCGCGGCCGGTGGCGTGGTGATCACCGCAAGCCACAATCCCTACAAGTGGAACGGCGTGAAGTACAAGGCCAGCTACGGCAGCTCGGCCTCACCGGCGATTGTCGCGCAAATTGAAAAGGAACTGGAGCACGTGCTCGCCGACGGCATGCCCAAACTGCCGCCGCGCAACGATTTGATTCACTCGCTCAACGTGCGCGCGCCGTATCTCGAGGCGCTGGAAAAGCTGGTGGACTGGGAACGGCTGCGCGACGCGAAGTTCCGCTTCTGCGTGGACCCCATGCACGGCGCGGCGCAGGGCTTGCTGCGGGAAATCCTCACCAAGCACGGCGTGGCCTGCGACGAAATCCGCGGCACCCGCGACCCGCTCTTCGGCGGCGTCAACCCGGAGCCCATCGAGCCGCACGTCGAAGCGCTGCGGCAGGCCGTCGTGAACGGCGGCTACGACGGCGGCTTCTGCGCCGACGGCGACGGCGACCGCATCGGCGCGATGGACCGCAACGGCACGTTCGTCAATCCGCACCAGATTTTCTCCATCCTGCTGTGGCACCTGGCCGGCACGCGCAAGATTTCCGGCGACGTGGCGAAAACGTTTTCTGCAACGAAAATGGTAGACAAGATTGCGGCGAAGTACGGAAGAA
>JACOSF010000321.1 GCA_016179005.1 Acidobacteriota bacterium
AGCACGCTGAAAAGACCGCGCCAGCAATAATTTCTTACGTATGCTGATGGGTTTAGCGGATGGGAAAAATTTGGAGGGGGCGGGAGCCGTGGGCGGTGACGCCGAGCCAGCGGCCGTCGGGGGAGATCGCAAAGCTCTGGAAGAGAAGTCCGGAAAGCGCGGGGTGGAGTTCCGCGTCGGGCAAATCTTTGTCCGTTGACGCGGGGAAAGTTTTCGGTGGAGCAGGCAAAGTCTTTGCTGACGCCGCGGACGAATCTCTTGCTGCAGAGGAAGCGGCGGCAGCGGGCCGGGCTTCGAGCAGGGGGAGCTTGAGCCAGGCGAGACTGCCGGAGCGGCGTCCGGAGCCGCGGGCGCTGGTGTCAAATGTGCCGCGCTTGATGAGGACGCGCTCATCATCAGCGGCCCAGGCGAACGCGCCGTAACCCACGCGGACGCGGCCGACGTGGTCGGGGCGGGCCACTTCGCGGACCTCCAGCGTTTCCTGGTCGCAGAAATAGGCCAGCAATTTTCCGGAAGGCGAGATGCTCAACTGGCCGACGTAACCGGAGAGTTGCGCGAGCTCGCGGCGCTCTTTCTTTTGCAGGTCGAGCCAGACGAGGCGGATGGGGCCGCTGAGGTCGGCGTTGCGCTCGATGGCCACCGCGGCGCTGCCGCGCGTGGGACTGATGCTCCAGGCCACCGCGGAAAAGGTCAGCTCAGGGAAGGGAGTTTCGCCGCCGGCGGAGGTGGCGCGCATGGTGCGGATGTCGAACAACAATTTGGGCTGCACGGCCTCGTGCATGAACGCCACGGTGGCGCCGTCGGCGAGCCAGGCGGAGTTGGCGGCGTCCTCGATAAGGCCGCGGTCCTGCGCGATGCGGATTTCCTTGCCCCCCGCGTCGAGCAGCCAGGTGGCGTAGCCTTCCTTGGTTTCGCCGCGCTCGCTGGTCATGGCGCTGAAGTACATCTCCACGGCCAGACGCGCGCCGTCGGGAGACCAGCGCAAGGATTGAATCGAATAGCTGAAGGGTACGGGAGCGACAAAACGTTTCCTGCCTTCCACGATGCGCGTCTTCTTGCCGTCCATGGTGGCGACCCAGATGTCGTCGCGCTGCAATTGAAGTTTGCGTTCGCCGAAAACATGGCGCACGGCGTAGGCGATGCGCCCGTCGGGAGCAAAGGCGAAGGCGGTGACCTCTTCGTCGATGGTGACGGAGGGCGCGATTTGCTGCGCGGCGATTGGAGTGGCGAATAGAAAGACCATGCACGCAAGGACAGCCGCGGCAGTGGCGAGTGGCCCTTCGGCGGTAGAACGCCTCTGGGCAAGCGAGTGGTGAGTGGCGAGAAGGAAACGCGAATTTGAAATCTGAGATTTGAAATTTGAAAGACAAACCAAAACATCAACGCAAAGGCGCTCCCAGCGCGAAGAGCGCAAAGAAAGACGCGAAGCAAAGGAGGGATGCTTCGTCCGCCACGGCGGACTCAGAATGACAGCGCTTCGGTTCATGGCTGGGGCTTCTCGGGGCCCTTCGCTTTGATGCGGCGAATCTCGTCCATGCGCTGACGCAGGCGCTGCTCGAAGCCCTGAGCGGTGGGACGGAAGTAAGCACGCTCGCGCAGGCCGGCGGGGAGGCAGGGCATGGAGGTCACCTTCTCCTCGACATCGTGCGCGTACTGGTAGCCCTGGCCGTAACCGACATCCTTCATCAGGCCAGTGACTGCATTGCGCAGATGCAGCGGCACCGGCTCGGCCACGGTATTCTGCGTGTCGTCCTGCGCTTCGCCGTAGCCGACGTAGAGCGCGTTGGATTTCGGCGCGAGTGAAAGATAGACGGCGGCTTCCGCCAGCGCGAGATTGCCCTCGGGCACGCCGACAAAATCCACCGCCTGCATCGCGGCGATGGTGATGGGCAGCGCATTGGGATCGGCGAGGCCGATGTCTTCGCTGGCCATGCGCACCAGGCGCCGCGCGATGTACAGCGGGTCTTCGCCGGCTTCGAGCATGCGCGCCAGCCAGTAGAGCGTGGCGTCGGGATCGGAATTGCGCACGCTTTTGTGCAGCGCGGAAATCAGGTTGAAGTGCTCTTCGCCGGACTTGTCGTATTGCAGCATTTTCCGCTGCAAGACGTCCTGCAGTTGCTCTTGCGAAATGGCGCGGCGGCCGCCGGCGTCCGG
>JACOSF010000322.1 GCA_016179005.1 Acidobacteriota bacterium
GCCGTCTTTTTCGCGCCGCCCGAGCGCGCCGGCTCTTCTGGCGGCCCCTGATTTGGCGGATTTTGGTTTTGTGCGGCAAATTTGTTTCCGTGTAGCGCGGGGTTTACCCCCGCGCTTTGCACGCGTCGTGTAGCGCGGGGTATACCCTCGCGCCTTTTGGGCGGGGTTTTGTAGCGGCAACCTGTGCTGGTTTTGCGCAGGTTGCCACAGTTTGCTCACGTCCCGCTGGCCTGAGCGAAGCCGAAAGGCCCCGACGGTTTCTGTCGGGGCCGATGTGAGGGTTCTGGTTTTGTAGCGGCAACCTGCGCTGTCCGGATTCTTCGGGACTGCGCAGGTTGCCACAGTCTGCTTTCGAAGGAGAGAACGTGACAAAGACAACGCTCTTGCATTCATTTTGCTTGGCCGCTGTGCTGCTTCTCGCTACGTCGCTTTCCGGCCTCCGCGCCGACTCCATCTCCGACCGTGCCAAAGCCCTCCACAAGCGCGCCCTGATTGTGGACACCCACGACGACACGCCGCAGCGCATGGTGTGGGAGAAATTCGATCTCGCGCACCGCGATCCCAAAGGGCACATCGACATCCCTCGCATGCGCGATGGCAATCTAGGCGCCATCTTTTTTTCCATCTGGGTTCCCGCCAAAGTGACCGGCCCTCTCGCCGTCTCCCGCGCCCTCAAGCAGATTGACGCCGTCCGCGAGCAAGTCCGTCTGCATCCCGCTGACTTGGCGCTGGCCACCACCGCCGCGGAAGTCCGCGCTGCCCGCGCGCAGGGCAAAATCGCCGCGCTGATGGGCGTCGAGGGTGGCCACATGGACGACGATCTCGGCATGCTGCGCCTCTACGCCGCGCTCGGCGTGCGCTACCTCACCCTCACGCATTTCCTCAACAACAATTGGGCCGACGCCTCCACCGACAAGCCCGCGCACAACGGCCTCACCGATTTCGGCAAGGACGTCGTTCGCGAGCTGAACCGCCTCGGCGTCATCGTGGACATTTCGCACGTCTCCGACAAAACGTTTGCCGACGCCCTCGCCGTTTCGAAAGCGCCGGTGATTGCCTCGCACTCCTCCTGCCGCGCGATTTGCAATCACCCGCGCAACATGAGCGACGACATGATGCGCGCCCTGGCCAAAAACGGCGGCGTCATCCAGATCAACTATCACTACACGTTTCTCAGCCAGGAGGCCCGCGACGCCAACCTCACGTTGGGTAAGGACGTTGCCATCGTCGAGCAGGAAGTCGAAAAACTCTGCGGTGAAAACGAAGCCTGCTCGGTCATCGAAGGCGGGCGCCGCGCCCGCGAAATGATGACTGCCGGCAAGATCCCCAGGGTGAGCTGGGAAAAAATCATTGAGCACATTGACCACGCCGTGAAAATCGCCGGCGCGGACCACGTCGGCCTGGGCTCCGACTTCGACGGCGCCACCATGCCCTTCGGCATGGAAGACGTCTCCAAAATTCCGCAGATTACGGAAGCCTTGCTTCGCAAGGGCTATTCGGAAAAAGATATCGAGAAGATTCTCGGCGGCAACACGCTCCGCGTCCTGGCGGAAGTCGAACGCGTGGCGAAGCAGTTGAGCGCGGGAAAATGAGAATCAATTTGTTTCTGGATTTTTGCACTGCATGGCTTCGTTTTCGGACTAAAAGGAGGAGAGACCAATGAGCAAGGCGTGGAGAGTCATTCTGGCCCTGGCGTTGTGCGCGGGTATAGCGGCGGCGCAGGCGAAAGCGCCGGAGAAGAATGCTCCGGCCGCATCGTTCAACCGCGCGCTGCTGAACCCGGCGGCGCTGAATGAAAAAGCGCCGGACACATACGATGTTAAATTTAATACCACCAAGGGCGAGTTCGTCGTGCGCGTGACGCGCGCCTGGGCGCCCTTCGGAGCGGATCGCTTTTACAACCTGGTGAAAAACGGTTTCTACGACGAGGCCAGTTTCTTCCGCGCTGTGGAGAAGTTCATGGTGCAGTTTGGCCTCAGCGCGCATCCGGAAGTATCGGCGGCATGGCAGCGCGCGCCGATCAAGGATGATCCAAGGAAGACGTCCAACTCTCGCGGAAAAATTACCTACGCGATGGCCGGGCCCAATACCCGCACCACGCAGGTGTTCATCAGCTACGGTGACAACTCATTTCTGGACAACCAGGGCTTCTCGCCGTTTGGGGAAGTCGTGAAAGGCATGAACGTGGTGGACAGTTTCTATCAGGGTTACGGCGAGCAGACTACCCAGCGGCAGGGAGAAATCGCGGCCTATGGCAAAGCATGGCTGGTGAAGAACTATCCGAAACTGGACAGCATCATCAAAGCGGAGATCGTCGCCGCCGCCCCCGCCAAGAAAACCCCGTAGCTTTGTAGCGGCAACCTGCGCTGTCCCGATCCTTCGGGATCGCGCAGGTTGCCACTTCCTCAAACTATAGCCCCAGCACGCTCACCAGCTCGCGCACCGACGCCGCCGACTTCTGCAGCGCCTCGTTTTCTTCCGGCGTCAGCTTGATCTCGATAATCTGCTCCACGCCGCGCGCGCCCAGTTTGACCGGCACGCCCACAAACAGCCCGTTGATTCCGTACTCGCCTTCCAGGTACACCGCGCACGGCAGAACTTTTTTCTTGTCCTTCAGAATCGCCTCAACCATCTCCACCACCGCCGCCGACGGCGCGTAGTACGCCGACCCAGTCTTCAG
>JACOSF010000326.1 GCA_016179005.1 Acidobacteriota bacterium
CTAGCCTGTCCAGCAAGGTTTCAGATACTTGAGTACAGAGCTCTGAATTTCTCAAGCCCAGCGCTTCTCACCCCCTGGGCCGCTTGCGCGCTACTCGCCGGCGGCCCTGTTTTTTGTAGATTTCGCTTGCGGGCGGCTGGGGCAGTCGTAGGACAGGCTTTCTAGCCTGTCCGGCACGTCTCTCGATACTTGGGGCGTTTTTTCGCTTTTCGAATTTCAAATTTCCAATTTCACATTTCCAATTCCGCTCTTCAGCTGGAGGCGCTCCCAAGGGCCTGCGATTGCTGCTCTCGCAAAAAAAAACAGGGCGACCCATCGGCCGCCCCTTCTTTGTTTCTGTCTTTCACGAACCACTACGCTTTTTGCGCCTGCCTCCTCAAAAACGTCGGCACATCCAAATCATCCGCCGCCACTTCCTGAATCACGCTACTCACATTCCGCGCCACTTCTTGCACCACGTTTTCCGGGTGCTGCTGTTGTTCGCGCGCGGCCTTCCATGTCTTGGGCAGGAACGTCGGCTTCATGTGTCCCGGACGTTTTACGCCGGCTTCCTTAAACCCGGTGGCGATCACCGTGATTTTGATTTGCTCCTTCATGGCTTCATCCTGCACCGCGCCGAAAATGATGTTGGCATTTTCGTGCGCAGCCTTCTGGATGATGCTCGACGCCTCATGCACCTCGTGCAGCGTCAGGCTCGACGACCCGGTCACGTTAATCAAAATCCCCTGCGCGCCCTGAATCGAGTTTTCCTCCAGCAGCGGAGAATTGATCGCGCGTTCCGCGGCGTCCGTGGCGCGGTTCGAGCCGCTCGCCACGGCGGTGCCCATCACCGCGTAGCCCATCCCGCGCATGATCGTGTTCACGTCGGCGAAATCGCGGTTGATGATCCCCGGAATCGTGATGATGTCGCTGATGCCCTGCACTGCTTGCCGCAAAATATCATCCGCGATGCGAAACGCCTCAAAGAAACTCGTGCCCTTCTCCACGTAGCCCATCAGCCGCTCGTTGGGAATAACGATCACGGTGTCCACGCAGCCGATCAGTTCGGAAAGCGCGTGCTCCGCCTGCACCATGCGCCGCTTGCCTTCAAACGCGAACGGCTTGGTCACCACGGCCACGGTGAGCGCGCCCAATTCTGTCGCCAGACTCGCCGCCACCGGCGCGGCGCCCGAGCCGGTGCCTCCGCCCAGGCCCGCGGTGATAAACGCCATGTCCGCGCCTTCCAGCGCGTCAATGATGCGGTCGGTGTCTTCGAGCGCGGCTTTGCGCCCGATGTCGGGGTTGGCGCCCGCGCCGAGTCCTTTGGTCAGCTTCGCGCCGAGCTGCAATTTATTCGGCGTCAGCGTATCTTTCAGCGCCTGCGCGTCGGTGTTGGCGGCGATGAACTCCACGCCCTCCACTTTTGCGCGGATCATGCGGTTCACGGCGTTGCAGCCGCCTCCGCCCACGCCGATCACTTTGATCTTCGCGCCGTTGTGCGCTTCTTCGCTGAATGAAACTCGGTTGCTCGTATCCTTCTGCGCCATCATCTCCCCCTCAGTTTTATTTCCCGCCTCCGCGCAATGTCTTCTTCTTTCTTTTTTCTGATTTCTGACTTCTGATTTCTGATTTCCTCCTACGTCCCCGCAAACATAGCTTTAAACTTTGACGCCCACGACCCCGCCTGCTGTGACTGCCGCCTCGCGCGCGCGCCATACAGCAGCAGCCCCACGCAGGTGGCGTACTCCGGCAATGCAATTTCCTCGGCAAGCCCTGGCAAGCCACGCGGAGCGCCCACGCGCACCGGCAGCGAATAAAGCTGCTCAGCCAGTTCGGCTAGGCCGTTGAGCTGCGCGCCGCCGCCGGTCAGCACGAGCCCGGCGGGGATCAGCGTGTCCAGTCCGGCGCGCTGTAATTCGTCGCGGACCAGCTTCAGCAGTTCCTCAGCGCGCGGCTCGACGATTTCGCAAAGCATCCGCGTGAAGACGGTCCGCGGTGGGCGGTCGCCGACGCTGGCGATTTCGATGGCGTTGTCTTCGCGCAGCAATTCCCGCGAGGCGCAGGCGTGATGCCGCTTGATCTTTTCCGCCTCGGGGATGGGCGTGCGCAGGCCCACGGCCAGGTCGTTCGTGAAATGGTCGCCGCCCACGGGCACCGCCGAGGTGTGCCGCACCACGCCGCCGGTGTACACGATTATTTCCGTGCTGCCCCCGCCGATGTCGAGCAGACAGCAGCCCAGCTCGCGCTCGTCCTGCGTGAGGCAGGCGTCCGCCGCGGCCAGCGGCTCGAGCACCAAGTCGGACACCAGCACCCCCGCGCGGTTTACCGCGGTCACCACGTTTTGCGTGGCCGCGGCCGACGCGGTGACAATGTGCACATTCGTCTCCAGCTTCTGCCCGATCATTCCTTCCGGGTCGCGGATGTTGTCCTGCGAATCCAGTAAATATTCCTGCCGCAGCACGTGCAGCACACGGCGGTCTTCCGGCAAAGAAATGCTCTTGGCGGCCTCGATGGCCCGGCGCACGTCCTCGCGCTGCACGTCGCGCGGCTTGGGACCCAGCGACACGCCGCCGCGGCTGTTCACGCCGCGCACGTGCGTGCCGGCCACTCCCACAATCGCGGACTCCACCGGGAAACCCGCCGCGCTTTCCGCTTCCTCCACCGCGCGCCGGATGGAGCTGACGCTGGCGTCCAGGTTGACGATGAGCCCTTTGCGCAGCCCCTTCGATTCCGCCGCGCCCAGGGACACAAATTTCACCACCTCGTCTTCCAGCTCGCCAATCATCGCGCAGACCTTCGTGCTGCCGATGTCCAGCCCGACGATGTACCGCTCCTTCTTACTCACCTACTCCCTCCGCCGCTCCCGTCGCATTGAGTGATTGAGTGAATGGTGATTGAGTGATTGCAGTTCGCAATAAAACGTCAAGCCGGGATTCTGAAATCACTCAATCGCAAATCACTCAATCATAAATTTTCGCCTCACCTTACCCCCGTCACTTTCTCCGGGTTGACAACAACCTGTCTCTCAAACCGCAGGTCAACGGACTCAATACGCCCCGCGCTCGCCCTCCACTGCCCGATGTTTCCCACGAACGTCTGAAACTTGCTCAGAAAATCCCCCGCGCCAAAGTGCACCAGCACGGCGCTCTGCCCGCCGTTCTCGGGATCGCCCAGTTCGGGCAGGCCGGCCAGCGTCGCGCGCACGTCTTTCGAGTCGGCCAGGTCCACTTCGCTCACCTGGCTCGACCCGCCCGCGCGCGCCGTTTCCACATCCTTCATGAACTGCACAAAGAGCTGCATCTGCCGCTCGCGGTCTTCGCGCGGCGCGGCCTCGGCGATTCCCGTGACCACCGGAAAGTTGTAATCGGCCTGCTGTGGCCGCTCCAGGACCACGCCGTGCCCGTCAATCAGCGCCAGCTCCGCTCCCTGCCGCAGAAACGCCACCGGCGTGCGCTCCACCAGTTCCACGCGCAGTTTGTTGGGCAGGATGCGCGCCACGCTGGCCTTCTCCACCCACGGAATTTCTTCTAGCGCCCTGCGGCGCTCATCCAGCGGCACGCGCAGCACACTGCGTCCCTGGTCGGCGGCGAATTTGTCGAGAATCGCCGCGGCATCCACGCGCGCGTTGCCGGCGATTTCAATCTGCTCCGTCTTCACCAGCTTGAATTGCGGCGAGTTGAGAAGGAAATCCCCGGCCACATAGAGCACCCCGCCGCTCGCGCACGCCGCCAGCAGTCCCAGAAACACTTTCAGATAGAAGAGCCGCTGTTGCTTGCCGAACTTGCGCTTGCGCACCTCCACCGGCTTCTGCCGCCGCATGTAGCGCGGCTCTTCTTCGGCCAGCACGTCCGGCGAATAGATTTCCGGCTCCGCCATTTTCCTCAACTCACGCCTTCAAATTGAGCGATTAGGTGATTTGCGATTGAGCGATTTCAGAAAACCCCAACTCTAAATTTCGCCTGTCTCTCAATCACTCAATCACCATTCACTCAATCACTCAATCTTTCCAAACCACCACCTCTTCTTCCAGCTCTATCCCGTAACTTGAGCGCACCTTCTCCCGCACCGCAGCAATGAGCGCAAGCATGTCGGCGCAGGAGGCTGTTCCTTTGTTCACGAAAAAATTCGCGTGCCGGTCGCTCACCCACGCGTCGCCCACGTGAAAGCCCTTGAGGCCCAGCTCGTCGATCATGCGCCCCGCCGACGCCCCCGGCGGGTTCTTGAAAATGCACCCGGCAGACTTCTGCCCCAGCGGCTGGCTGGCGCGCCGCTTCTCATTGCAGATGCGAATGCCTTTGACAATTTCAGGGTACGCTTTGGAGGGTAGCTCCAATTTCACTGCCAGCATAATATCATCCGCCGCGAAAGAAGTGTGACGATAATCAAAGCGAATCTCCTCCCCCCGCAGGGTCTCGATTTCGCCCGTGGAGGCCCGGTACACCTCCACTTC
>JACOSF010000331.1 GCA_016179005.1 Acidobacteriota bacterium
CGGATTTTCCGGCGTTGAAGCCCACCGAGTAGCGCGTGCCGGTCTGATACGCCTGCGAATAGTTGAACTGCGTCTGCTGGCTGAGCGAGGACGCGACGGGCGCGCCGTCGAGCGTCGAAACCGTGGCGGAAGTGGAGCGGCTGGCGCTGAAGCTGCCGGTGAATAGCGGGTCAAAGGGAGCGTACGCGCGCTTGACGGCGAACTGGGAATTTTCGTAGTTGAGCTGGTTAATGCGCACGTCGGTGTTGTTCTTGAGCGTGAGCTGAATGGCGTCGTCGAGAGAGAGGCGCAGCTTGCCGCCGGCGACGAAATCTTTCAGGTCCTCGGGCCCGGGAATCTGCGCGGGAGGAACGGGGCGCAGCACCACGCGGCGGAAATAGTTGGGCGTGGGAAAGGTCTGCGCGGAGAGGGGAAGGTTGAAGAGGTAGAGGAAAGAGAGGAGGCAGAGGAAAACACGCACCGGAGAATTCGCAAATCCGCTGAGCTGACGCTTCATCACATTCCTCCCATCATGAGATACAGCAGATTCCTCGTCCGCCTGCGGCGGACTCGGCATGACAATTGCGGTCAACTAGCCGCTCGTCACGAGCCACTGATTCATTCGTAGCGGATGGCCTCGACGGGGTCGAGGCGCGCGGCCTTGGTGGCCGGGTAGATGCCGAAGACGAGGCCCACCGAAACGGACACCAGGAAGGCCAGCGCGACCGACGCGGGTGTGACGATGGTGGTCCAGCCGGCGAGTTTCGCGATCAGGCCGGACATCCCGAAGCCGAAGGCGATGCCCACCATGCCGCCGACAAACGAAATCAGAATGGCTTCGATGAGGAATTGCCGCACGATATCGCGCTGGCGCGCGCCGACCGCGCGGCGCACGCCGATCTCGCGGGTGCGCTCAAGGATGCTGGCCAGCATGATGTTCATGATGCCGATGCCGCCGACGAGCAGCGAAATGGAAGCGATGGCCACCATCACCATGTCGAAGATGCGCTGGGTGCGCTTCTGCTCCGCGAGCAACTCGGCGGGGACGATGACGCTGAAGTCGCCGGCGTTGCGGTGTGACGCGTTGAGCAGGCCGCGGACGACCTCCGCCGTCTGGATGCTGTCGGTCTCCGGCTCGAGCTGGAGATAGATGCCGTCAATTTCGTCCTTCATCTCGCTGCGGGTGTCTTCGAGACGGAAGATGGCGGCGTAGAGCGGCACGTAGATGAGGTTGTTGCGGTCCTGCGCGGGCACGCCGGCCACTTCTGATTGCAGGCTGACTTGCGGCGCGACCACGCCGATCACACGGAACCACTGGTCGTTCACCTTCACCGCCTTGCCCAGCGGGTCTTCCTGCGGGAACAGGCCGGCCTTGGCCGCTTCGCCGAGGACGCACACGGCGGCAGCGCGGGCGTTTTCATCGGCGTCGAAGAATCGGCCGGTCACCACGCGTAAGGCAGAGATATTCTGGTAGGCGGGGTCCACGCCGTACACCACGGGGACATCGCGCTGCGGCCGGGGAATCATGCGCGAGGGTGTGAAGCGTTTGCGCGCCGTGGAGGAGACAATGCCGGCGACGTTGGCGCGGATCACGCGGTGATCCTGAAAGCTCAGCCCGGCGGACATTTTGCGAATCTTCTGCACGTCCTCCCAGGCCACGGATTCTTTGGCTTCGACGATAAGGTTGCGCACGCCGAGCTGCTCGATGAAGGCCATCACCTGTTGCTGCGCCCCAGCGCCGATGGAGAGCATGGCCACCACCGCAGCCACGCCGAAAATCATGCCCAGCATGGTGAGCAGCGAGCGGAGCTTATGGAGGATCAGGTTCTGCAGACCGAGGCGGAAATCGGGGAGATACTGGGCCCAGGCGCGGTGCCGCAGAGCTTCTTCGGCGTGGCGCTCGCCAATCACTTCGCGCCACCCACTTTGAGGCCGGGGCCGCCGGCGGGAGCAGCGCCGGGCTTTCCCTTGGCTTCGGGATTGACGAGGGCCACCTCGTCGCCCACATTGAGGCCCTCGATGGCCACCTGGCTTTCTGTGCGGTGCAGCACCTTGACGTCGCGGGGCTCGAAGCCGCCGCGGCCGCGCACGTAGACAATGAGCTTGCCGTCTTTTTCAAAAACGGCCTGACGGGGGAGATACAGCGCGTCGCGTACCTGGTCGCCGACGATAATCACCTGCGCCGTGACGCCCGGACGAATTTCCGCGGTGAGCTTGTCGAGCTCGAAGGTGGCGTCGAACTTGCGCTCGGCGCCAGAAGAACCAAACCACCCGCCGCGCGAGGCCATGCCCGCGACGGTTTTCACCCTACCGGAAAGCGTCTGGCCGGGGAGCGCGTCCACGCGGACTTCCACCGGTTGGCCGGGCTTGATATTGCCGCGGTCGTTCTCACTCACCTTGCTGAGGATTTCCATCTGCTCCACTTCGAGCACGTCCGCGATGGGGCGGCCAGGGAAGACGAGGTCGCCGGCGCGGAATTCCGGCAGGATCATGCCGGTGAAGAAGAAGCCGCCGCTGGCGTCGGGATTTTCCTTGAGAGCGATGAGGCCGCTGATCGGCGACTTCAGGGTCATGTTGTCGATGTTGGTTTGCGCCACCTGCATGTTCAAGCGGGTTTTGTTGCGGCGCGCCTCGACGACGGTGAGGCCGGCCTGCTGGGTGGCCAGGCGGGACTGCGTGTCCTGTTCGAGTTGCGCGAGCTTGCGCTTGGCTTCATCGAGGTTGAGCAGATTTTTCTTGCCGTCGATGGCGCTGACCAACTCGTTGCGGCTGACTTCCAGCTCGGCACGGCGCACGGCGAATTTGGCCTGCAGCAGCGCGACTTTGTCCTGCGCGGTCTGCACCGCGGAGTCCGCCTTCATCTTGGTGATTTCCTGCTCGGCCTGGAGGAGTTCGGAGCGAGCCTGCTCGAGGTTGTACTCCTGCTCGCTGGGGTCGAACTCGATGATGACGTCGCCCTGGCTGACGCGCTCGCCGGTCTTGCGCAAGGTGACGATCTGCAGGGTGCCGCTGACCGGCGGGGCCATCAGCGTGGCGCTTTTCGCGGGGCGCAACTCGCCGGCGGCGTACACCCTCTGCTCGAGATTGCCGCGCTGCACGCGCACCGTGGGGAAATCCCGCGTGGGCGCGCTGGAGACGGATTGCCAGCCCACGGCGACGCCGGCGACGGTGGCCAGCACGATGACGAGCGCGAGCGCGAGGCGAAGTTTTTTCCGGGCGGTCATTTCTTTGCGCCTTCTGCCTGTAGCGTGGGGTCCTGCAGCGCGACGCGTTCGCCGGCGCGGAGTCCCTTTGCGGCAACGGCCTGCGCGGGCCCGCGGCGCCCGATCTCCACCAGCCGCTCCTCGAACTTCGCGCCGGAAAACACATAGACCACGCTGCGGCCGTTCTTCACAAAGATGGCTTCGACGGGAATCAGGATGGAGTTGGGCAAGCGGTCCACGGCCACACGCGCGGTGGCGCTCATGCCCGGGCGGAGGCGCGGGTCGCCCTTATCCAGCTGCACGGCCAGATCGAAGTTCTTCTGCACCGGCCAACTGGAAAAATCGGGCTTGGCCAGAGCGCTGATGATGGCCACGCGGCCGGCGAGTTCCTTGTCCGGCACGGCGTCCACGCGCACGCTGGCGGTCTGGTCCTGCTTGACGCGGCCGCGATCGGCTTCGTCCACGCGGCCGGTGATGCGAATGGTGGAGAGGTCGGGAAGCTCGGCGATGGCGGCGCCGGGCCAGGCGCGGTCGCCTTCGCGAAAGTCAGGCGGGCCGGAGCCGGGACCGAACATCATGCGCGCGCGATAGTTGGGCATCACGGAGACCATGCCATCGGTGGGCGCATTGAGCGTCAGCGCGGCAATATTGCGCTCGGCCTGGCGCTGCTCGAAGAGCGATTTTTCCCGCCGCTGCTTGCGGCTCTCGATGTCGGCAGCCTCCGCGATTTTGTCGGAGGCCAGCTTCTGCTCCACTTCCTTGAGCTTTTGCTCGGCGTTGGTCAGCAGGAGGCGGTTTTTCTCCCCTTCGATTTTGGAGAGGATTTCGGCCTTGGAGAGTTCCAGGCGTGCGCGGTCCACGTCGTAGCGCGCCTTGGTGAGCTCGGTGAGGCTCTGCTCCTGGGTCATGCGCCAGGTGGCGCGGGTGCGCTCGATTTCGGCGTCGGCCTGCTTGAGGTCGGTGCGGCGCTGTTCGAGCGTGCGCTGAAGCTGGCTGGTGTCGAACTGGGCGATGAGATCGCCTTTCTTCACCGGCGTGCCGCTGCGCGCGAGCTTGAGGATGAGGATGTCGCCGGCGCCGGTGGGCGCGGTGAGCACCACGGACTTCAGCGCTTTCACTTCGCCGCGGATCTGCACGTAGTCCACAAATTCCCCGCGCTTGGCCTCGGCGGTGGGCAGCGTGGTGCCTGCCGCGCGGGTCAGGCGCACCGCGCCAAAGACGGCTACCGCCAGCACGGCGGCGCAGACGCCGAGTACCGCCCAGCGGCGGCGTTGCCAGAGAGTGATCAGAGCAGCGAGCATCTTAGATTCCTACAGACGAAAACGGAAAAGCGATCCCGAAGCCTCGGGACAAAAACCTACATGCGGCGCGCGACGAGCACGCCAGGGGCAATGGCGTCACGCCCGCTGGACTCAATCACTACTTCAGCGTCGTTCATGGCGGTGACTTTCACCGCCACCTTTTCAAAGCGCATACCCCGCTTGACGTTCAAATAGGTCTGCCCGTTTTCGGAAATGAGCGCGTCGCGCGGCGCCACCAGCGCGCCCGAGCGGCGC
>JACOSF010000332.1 GCA_016179005.1 Acidobacteriota bacterium
ATCAACGCCGGCGTGGGTAATCTCGGCGTCAGCCTGATGCAAATTTTCCTGCCGTGGGTGATGACGTTTGCTCTTTTTGGCGCGATGGGCGGCGAGGGATTTCCTCTGCCGGCGGCCATCGGAGGCAAGGCCGCCGGCACGCTCGTGTGGATTCAAAACTGCGGCCTGGCGTGGGCCCCGGTGCTGTTCGTGCTGGCGATTGCGGCCTGGGTGGGGATGAACAATCTTCCCATCCAGCAGATCGGCTCGCTGCCGATGGCCATCGTGAAAATTGTCGGACTTCATCTGCTGGGCTTTGCGGGAGCGGCCATCGGCCTCTGGCTGCTGCTGGTGCAGAAGTGGAGCATGTGGCTGGCCCTGCCCGTCACCATTGTGGCCACGCTCCTGCTTATGAAACTGGTGCCCGGCGACGTGGCCCAGAACCTGAAAAAGCAATTTGCTATTTTCAATTCCAAGCACACGTGGACTATGACCTGGCTCTACGTGATGACCTTCGGTTCGTTCATCGGCTATTCGATGGCCTTGCCGCTGCTGATTCGCGTCGTTTTCGGAACGCTTCCGGACGGCAGCGCGAATCCCAACGCGCCGAACCCGTTCACGTATGCCTGGCTGGGTCCGCTGGTGGGCTCGGTGATACGCCCGGTGGGCGGATGGCTTTCGGACAAACTGAGCGGCGCGCGGGTCACCCAATGGTCCACGGCGGTGATGATCCTGTCCGCTCTGGGCGTGGCGCGCTACATCAAGCTGGCTGCGCATTCGCCGGCGCCGGAGCAGCACTTCGTTCCGTTCCTGCTTCTCTTTCTCATGCTCTTTCTGACCGCCGGCATCGGCAACGGCTCAACGTTCCGAATGATTCCCATCATTTTCGACCGTGTCCAGGCGGGCCCCGTCTTGGGCTGGACTTCCGCTGTAGGCGCCTATGGGGCATTTATCATCCCCAAAGTGTTTGGCGCGCAGATCGAGGCGAAGACGCCGGAATACGCGCTGTACGGCTTTGGCGCCTACTACACGAGCTGCTTGATTCTGAATTGGTGGTTTTATGCTCGCAAGAATGCGGAGATTCCCTGTTAGGCAAGGAGCTCTGGCGTGGGTACTCGCATCTTCACAATCTTTTTGGTGGTAGCCCTGGTCTTCACCATTGCGATGCTGGCCAGCCCGCTGGGGAGCATTCATCTTCCCGGCAACCAGCAGGGCTACGAGCCGCCGCAGCCGATCAACTTCTCCCATCGCTTGCACGCCGGCGAGATGCAGATTGCCTGCCTCTACTGCCACTCCGGCGCGGAGAAAAGCCGCCACGCCGGCATCCCCGCCGCCAGTGTGTGTATGAACTGCCACCGCGTGGTGACCGCGCCCATCGGCGTCATTCGCGCGGAAGATGCGCAGGCGGAAAAGGAAAAGCGCCTGCCGCAACGCATCGTTTCGCCGGAGATCCAGAAGCTCTACACCGCGCTCGCGCTGAACGACAAGTTACAGCCGGACGCGGCGCATCAGCCGCAGCCCATCCAGTGGAACAAAGTCCACAATGTGCCCGATTTCGTCTACTTCGATCACCGCCCGCATGTCACTGCGGGCGTGGATTGCCAGTCGTGCCACGGGCCGGTGGAGAACATGGAGCGCGTCAAGCAGACCGGCGATTTGAGCATGGGCTGGTGCGTCAACTGCCACCGCGACGCCAACCGCACCGGCGTGGCCGGCAAAGCGGTGAAGGCCCCGATCGATTGCTCGGCGTGCCACTACTGAGTCACAGGACCGTCTATGTCGGACAGCAGCCCCAAGCACTACTGGAAAAGCCCGGAAGAACGCGACGCGCAGGAAAAGTTTCTCGACGCCGCCCGCGATGAATTCTCCGAGCCTGTCGTCGCCTTCTCAGACGGCTTTGGCCGCCGAGACTTCCTGAAAGCCGCGGGATTTGCGGTGGCCGCGGCGACACTCACCGGCTGCAATCGCGCGCCGGTCGAGAAGGCCATTCCGCTGCTCGTCCAACCCGAAGATATCGTCCCCGGGAAGGCGTATTTCTACGCATCCACCTGCGATGGCTGCAGCGCCGCATGCGGCATGCTGGTGAAGAACCGCGACTCCCGCCCCATCAAGCTCGAAGGCAATCCTGAGCATCCCGTCACCCGCGGCGGGCTCTGCGCTGTCGGCCAGGCAACGCTGCTCGGCCTCTACGATGCTTCGCGATACCTCCAACCGCAGATGCAGGGCAAGCAAACCACATGGGACGAACTTGACCGCGGCGTCGCCGCGCAGTTGCAAACAGTCCGCGCGAACAAAGGTGCTGTTCGTTTTCTCACTGGCAGCATCACCAGTCCCACGACGCGCGCGCAGATTCGCGCCTTCCTGAAGAATTTCTCCGACGCGCGGCACGTCGTCTACGATCCACTTTCCAGCTCCGCCATCCTCGACGCGCACGAGCGCACCCACGGCGCGCGCGTGCTGCCCCGCTACCGCTTCGACCGCGCCGAAGTCATCGTCAGCTTCGACACCGATTTCCTGGGCACGTGGATTTCTCCGGTCGAGTTCACCGCCGCTTATCGCGCCGGTCGCGATCCTGACGCGAAGCCGCCGCGCATGAGTTATCACGCGCAGTTCGAGTCGCGCATGAGCCTCACCGGCAGCAAGGCCGACCGCCGCATCCGCGTCGCGCCTGGTGAACTCGGCCTCCTCATGTCGCAGCTTGCGCAGCGCCTCGCGCGCAAGGCCGGCGTTTCGCTTGCCTGGAGCGCCCTCCAGGAATCGTCCGTTCCTGCAAAGCTCCTCGACGAGCTAGCCAATCGTCTCTGGGAAGCCCGCGGCAAAAGCCTCATCGTCTGCGGCGAGCAAGACGTTCAGCTTCAAGTCCTCTGCAATTTCCTGAATCATCTCCTCGGCAACTACGGCTCCACACTGGACATCGAGAAGCCCTCCTTCCAGCGTCAGGGCAGCGACCGCGAACTCGCCGCACTGCTCGACGAGTTACACGCCGGCAAAGTTGCCGCGCTCTTCATTTACGGCGGCAATCCCGCCTTCGATCTTCCTGCCGGCGACGAATTCGCCAGCGCGCTGAAAAAGGTCCCGTTGCTGGTCAGCTTCGCCGAGCGCCCTGACGAAACGTCCGCGCTCGCCGGCTTCGTTTGCGCCGTGCCGCATCGCCTGGAATCTTGGGACGACGCGGAATCTGTCGCCGGTGTTGTGAGTCTGGCGCAGCCGGCGATTCGCCCGCTTGGCAATGTGCGTCCGCTGGTTGAAACGCTCGCCGTATGGATGGGCGCGCCGAAATCTTCGTACGATTTATTGCGCGAGCGCTGGCAGAAAGAAGTTTTCCCCCGGCAGAAATCGGAGAAATCCTTCCAGGCTTTCTGGGACCGCTCCGTGCACGACGGTTTCGCCGCTGTGGAAGCTGAGAAAACGCGCCTACAACCGTTCAAACTCGCGGCCGTCCAGCCGCTCGCCGCCGCGAAGTAGTCGGCCTTCTCGCTCGTGCTCTATCCGAAAATCGGCATGCTCGATGGCCGCCACGCGTACAACCCGTGGCTGCAG
>JACOSF010000005.1 GCA_016179005.1 Acidobacteriota bacterium
AGCAACATCTTCGAGAGTTTAGGGCTGGGCATGGACATTTTCTCGCGGCCGGGACGCTACGCCGTGCGCGCGCGAAGTCGGCAGCTCGATCGTGAACGACGTTCCGCGTCCGACTTCCGACGTAAAGTCTATCGAACCCCCATGCATCTGCACAATGCGGAAGGTCGTCGCCAGACCAATCCCGCTTCCGCCGGGCCGCGTAGTGAAGTAGAGCTGAAAAATTTTCCCGCGGTACTCCGGTGGGATGCCGCGTCCCGCGTCGGTGATGATCGCCTGCGCCCGGTCGCCCGCTGCCCGCACCGCCAGAGTGAGCGGGCCTCCTTCCGGCATCGCCTCGCACGCATTCAGCACCAGGTTCAGCAGCGCCTGTTTCAGCAGGGGACGGTCCGCCCGCACCGGCGGTACATCCTCGGCGCATTCCAGTGACGCACGCACGCCGGCCTTGTCAATCTGCGGCTGCGCCACCGCCACCACCTCCAGCAGCAGTTCGCCCAGTGATGTCTCCTCCAGACGCAGCTCCACCGGACGGTTGAAGTCCAGGAACGTTCGCACTACGCGGTCCAGACGATCAATTTCGCTGTCCAGGATTTTCAATCCCTGCCGCGCCACTTCCTGCTCCTGCGGCACGGCTTCCTTCAGATTTTCAATCCACAGCCGCATCGAGTTCAGCGGGTTTTTCACTTCGTGCGCCACGCCCGCGGTCACTCGCCCCAGCGCCGCCAGCCGCTCGGAGACTTCCAGTTGCGACCCGATGCGCTCCAGCGAGTCCAGATCGCGCAGCGTCACCAGCGCTCCCATCCGCGAGCCGCCCTCTTCGATCACCTGCACGCTCGCGCCCACGCGCCGCCGCCCCCCACTGCCGTTCAGCACCGCCTCCGCGCCTTCCACGCGTTCCAGAAGATCGCCTTCCATGCGCAATCCTCCGGTGGCGCGCAGCGCATGTTCCGCGGGAAAAATTTCGCTGGCCCGCCGCCCGAGCAGCGCGTCCGGCTTCACGCCCAGGAATTTCTCCACGGACGGGCTGGCCAGCACGTTGCGCCCGTCCGCGGTGAATAGCAGCAGCCCGTCCTCCAGCCCGGCCATCACCTGGGTCATGTTTTCGCGCAGCGTGCTGAAAATTTCCCGCACGTCGTGGAGCTGTTTCCCGATCAAATTGATCTTGGTGCTCACCTGCGCCAGTTCGTCGCCGCGCTTGGGCGCCCCCTGCGCCCCCGGGGCGGCCGCGGGCTCAAACTTGCCCTGCGTGATGCGGTCCAACTGCGCGGAAATTTTTTCCAGCGGACGCAGTGAAGCATGGCTCACCGCCGCCGCCAGCAGCGTGGAGAGCAGCACCGCTCCCAGCACCAGCAGCGCCGCCGATTGCAGGTTGCGCGTGATTTCCCCGCGCAGGAACACCGTCGAGATGCCGATGCGGATTTCTCCGAACGGCGCGTCGCTCAGGTTGAACGGCAGCGTCACCTCGTATACGTTTTGTGGCCCGTAGAGCACCCGCAGTTGCTCCACGAAGCTGCTGCCCACCAGTTGCTCGAAGTTCGTCCGCTTGGGCGCCGGACGCGAGGGCAGGGAAGCGTCGCTCGAGAGCATCACCACGCCCGCGCCGTCCACCACCGTCACTTCGTAAATTGTCGGTGAATAGCCCAGCGCTGCTTCAATCAGTCCGCTCAGCCCCGCGCTTTCATCCAGCGTGCGACGCACGTACTCGCGCAGGTCCTCCGGCTTTTCCGAGGCCGGTGCGGCGCCCTGCTCCGCTGCGTCGTTCAACGCGTGCTGCGCCTGCAAGAAGATCTGCTGGGCGACGAATTTCGCGCGCTCGTTGGCTTGCCGCACCGACTGCCGCGTCAGCGTCACCACGTACACCGAGGACACCACCGCCACCACGCCCAGCACGAGCAGCGCCGTCGTCAGCGTGAATTTCGTTTTCAGACGAATCGCCATGCCGCTCTCTTACTTGCGCTCAACCTGCTTACGTGTGAAGACGGATGTTGTCATTCTGAGTCCCGATGTCTTTTATCGGGACGAAGAATCTCTCTTCTCATTCGCCTTCCTGCTGTCCATATTCCTTCAGTTTGTTGTGCAGCGTTTTCAGGCTGATTCCCAGCAGCTCCGCTGCGCGCGTTTTGTTCTGGCTGGTCGCCGCCAGCGTTTGCAGGATCAGCTCGCGCTCCGCCGCGTCCACGGTGGTGCCCACTGGAAACTTCAGCCCGGCAAGTTCCGAGGGCCCCACCCCTGCCGCATGCCCGAAGTCCGTCGGCAAGTGCTGCCGCCCGATCAATTCGCGGTCGCACATCACCGTGGCGCGCTCCAGCACGTTGCGCAGTTCGCGGATGTTTCCCGGCCACGTGTACGATTTGAACGCTTCCATCACTTCCGTGCTCACGCCCCGCACCAGCTTTCCGTGCCGCTCGCCCACTTCGCGCAGCAAATGCTCCGCCAGCGCCGGCAAATCCTCTTTGTGCGCCCGCAGGGGCGGAAGATGGATGTGGAACACGTTCAGCCGGAAAAAGAGGTCTTGCCGCAGTTCGCCCTTGGCCACCGCCTGGTCGGGCGCCTTGTTCGTCGCCGACAGCACGCGCACGTCCACCGGCGTTTCCGACTTGCTGCCCAGCCGCCGCACCTTGTGGTCTTCGAGCACGCGCAACAGCTTGGCCTGCGTGGCCGCGGGCATTTCGCCGATTTCATCCAGCAGCAGCGTTCCGCCGTCGGCCAGCTCGAAGCAGCCCATGCGCCGCTCCGCCGCTCCGGTGAACGCGCCTTTCTCGTGTCCGAAGATTTCGCTTTCCATCAGCGACTCGGGGATGGCCGAGCAGTTCACGGCCACAAATGGTTTCGCCGCCCGCGGCGACAGCCGGTGGATCGTCCGCGCTACAATTTCCTTGCCCGTGCCTGTCTCGCCGGTGATCAGCACGGATGCGCTCGTGGGCGCCGCCATCTCCACCACCAGCATCACTTCCTGCATCGCTTTCGACGCGCCCACCAGTTCGCCCAGCCGCCCCGCCGCGCGCAGCTCTTTTGTCAGCGAGGCCACTTCCCGCTGGTCGCGCACCTTGCCCAGCGCGCGGTCCAGCAGCGCCCGCAGCACCGTGGCTTTCAGCGGCTTCTCGATGTACCAGAATGCCCCCGCCTCGATGGCCGCCACCGCGCGCTCCTCGCTTCCTTTGCCGGTGACCACAATGGTCGGCACGCTGGCCAGCTCTTCGCCGAGTCGCCGCACCAGCTCCAGCCCGTCCATTTTCGGCAGTTCGACGTCCGCCAGGACCACCGCCGGACGGAATTCCGCAATTCGCGCCAGCGCTTCCTCTGCGCTCGCCACGCTGAGCACTTCGCAGCCCCACTTCCGCAGTAGCGCCTCGTAGCCTGCCCGCGCGTTTGCTTCGTCTTCCACGATCAGGATGCGTTCAGAGCTCTGTGTCGGTTCAGCCATTTGATTTGAAGTGTACCCACTGGGCAGACGAATGCCAAGCGGGGAGGGCAGGGAGGACATGTTTGTACCGCGACGCCGCCCGCGCGTCAATCCCGTTTTGTTCCGTTTCGTCTTTGTAGGGTCGCTCCCGAGGAATCGGGATTGCAGTGCCCCTTTGAAAATGTTGTCATCCTGAGGCCCGACGGTTTTCGTCGGGCCGAGGGATCTCTCTTTGTTTGAACCCTGAATCCTAAATCCGAAATCCGAAATCCCTCCTCACCTCTTCGCCACGTACAGCGGCCGGCTCAACTCCAGCTCCAGCTTCGTCCCTTTCTGCAATTCCAACTCCTGTCCCATTCCCGACGCGACCAGGAACCCGGCTGCGCCGCCCAGCACCGCGCCCCACGCCGCGCCTTTGCCGCCTTTCGTGCTGGCGCCGATCACCGCGCCGATGGCCGCGCCGGCTGCCGCCGCTTGAACTTCCTGCTTGCCTTTGCTCGTGCGCGCCTCGATTTCCGCGCGTGTTGATTTCGTCAAACGACAGCCAGATCCGCGCTCGCCCCGTCACCCCGGCCGGCTCGATGCGGCTCACGTGCCCGCGAATCTTCGTCCCCGGCGGCACCACGGTGCCGTTTTCCGCCACCAGCGGTTCCAGTGTCTTCAAATCGAATTTCTTGCCGGCCTTGTCTTTGCGCGTGCTCAGCTTGTCGTCCAGTTTCACCAGGAACCGCGTTCCGTTTGGCACGTTGGCCGGCACTGCCACCGGCGTCTGCCCTGCGGCCACCGACGGAAGGGACAGCAGTAAAATCAGTGCCAGCGCAGCCAGCAAACCGCGCCACTCTCGCGCTCGGCTTCCATCCATATTCTCTGCCTTCATTATTTCCTGCACCATGGGCGTCGCTCTCCTCTCAGCGGGGCTTGGGCTTGCCCCATCATGGGATGAATCCAACGCCTTTTGGGTGGTCTGCATCTTATGATTTGATTTGGCAGGGCTGGGGTGCCGGGTTGGTTGTGTCTTGGCGATACACCTTGGGCTGTTGATTTCTTGCAAGAACCTTGTTGTTTTTTCCCCCCTGCCGCATAATACTTTGCGAAGTGGGTCCCATGGGGTGTGTGTGGGGACCCAATTTCCTGATTGGATTTTTTCACGTACTTTTGCTCCGCCCCGGCGCCCCTGTGGGCTGCCTTTTCGTGAATGTGGCGGATCGATTCGGTCAGTTCGTGGGCCAAAACTGAGGAGGTCTTCATGAAGGCCGTATGGCGAGTTGGTGCGCTGCTGCTCCTGAGCTTTGCCTTGGTGCCGGCGACGTTTGCCGATGATGCCCACGCATCCAAGGGTAAGACGAAGAAAAAATCCGCAGCCGTGAATGCGCAGAAATCCGTCCCGCAAGAACAGGCGGCACTCAAAGATGGCGCCGTGCAGGGACTTTCCGCGCTCGCGGCGGATCCCATGCCGCGCGGCTCCGCCTCGCTTTTCCCGGCGTCTCCCTCCGCGGCTCTTTCCGCTTTTCCTGCGAAGGGCTCCAAGGGCTCGCGCCCGGCCAAGGAGCCGTTTGCGCTCCGCCCCATGCCCTCCACTACCGGCACGCTCGGCGTTTTTACGGTGGACTCCGGCTATCTGCTTCCCCGGCGCGCTTTCGCGATCACCAATTACGCCAGCAAGTTCTCGCGCATGCCCGGCAACACCACGATCCTCACCTTCGGCACGGTGGTCAGCGTCGGCATCACCGACTGGTTCAACGTGCATGTCGGTTGGGAGCCTTACCGCTACACGCACATGGGCGTGCCCTCGCAGTTGAGCTTGCGCACTCCGGTCACCAATCCGCCGTACCCGAACGCTACTAATCCGACCATTTTCCGCGGCCTGACCGTGGTGCCCGGTTCTGCGCCCGGCTACGTCGAAGAATTCCCTCTCGCCAATCGCAATGCCGGCGGCGTGGGCGACGTGGTCGTCGGCTTCAAGATCGGCCCGTTCTCCGAATGGCGCGGCGACTGGTTCTCTCTTGCCATCCGCAATGATTTCTTTATTCCCACGCGGCGCTCCTTCGGCGACCTGCTCGACAACGGCACGCAAACCGGCCAGTTCGGCTGGCAGGGCAGTGTCTCTATGAGCCGCACCTGGTGGAAGGACCGCATTGTCAGCAGTTCCAACTTGAGTTACCGCATCACGCGCGACCCGCGCGCCAATCGCGTGCGCATGTTCCAGCAGGCCGACGTGCTGCGTCTCGGTGGCGGCACCATTTTCCTGCCCAAGCATCGCATTCAGCCGATGACCGAAACCGTGTTCACGATCTACACCGGCACCTCCACGCAGAACACCACTTTTGGCGCGCGTGACCCCATGGATAGCGTGTGGGGCGTGCGCCTCTATCCGTGGGCCAATTTCGCCGTGGACGTCGGCTTCCGCCGCACCGGCAATCTGAAAGAGCACGGCGACAAGAGCGGCTTCGTCATCAAGATGGGCACTGTGTACTGGCATGAAAAGCCCAAGCCCGTCAACCGCCAGCCCATGGCCTCCTGCTCTGCGGAGAAGGCTTCTGTCTATGCGGAATCCGGCGACACCGTCGGGGTCCGCGTGATGGCCAGCGATCCCGATAACGACCCGCTGAGCTACTCCTGGTCCGCCTCCGGTGGCGCCGTGGACGGCTCCGGCCCGGCCGTGCGCTGGAATTCCGCTGGCACGCGCACCGGCACGTATACGGTTACCGCCAACGTCTCCGATGGCAAAGGCGGCACGGCTTCCTGCGCGGTAGACATCAAGGTGGATCCGCGGCCCAATCGCGCGCCCTCCATGTCCTGCTCGGTTGACCGCTCTCCGGTTCTCACCGGCGAGCGCGTGCGCATTTCCGCCTCGGCCTCCGATGCTGATAATGATCCGCTCAGCTACTCTTGGCGCACCAACGGCGGCCAGATTATCGGCTCCGGCGCTTCGATCCAACTCGATACCACCGGCCTCTCCGCCGGACGCTACACTGTCACCGGCCGCGTCGAAGACGGACGCGGTGGCGCCGGCGATTGTTCCACTTCGGTCGAGGTTCGTGTTCCTCCGCCTCCACCGCAGGCCATGAAGCTTTCGGAGTGTTTCTTCCGCGCCTCCAGCGCCCGCGTGGACAACGTTTGCAAGCGCGTGATGGACGATGTCGCCCTGCGCATGCAGAACGACCCGAAGGCGAAGGTGGCCATCATCGGCTACGCCGATCCCAAGGAGCGCAAGCCCGAGAAGCTCGCCAAGGATCGCGCCGACGCCGCCAAGAAATATCTCGTCAGCAAAGGCATCGCCGATTCTCGCATCGACACCAAAGCCGCCGGCGGCCAGAAGGGCGCCGACAAGCAGAACCGCCGCGTGGACGTCATCTGGGTCCCCGAAGGCGCCACCTACTAATGTAGCGCCCGCCTTTAGGCGGGCATCTTGAAGCTCTCTCGCGCCGTCCCGATGCTTCGGGACGGCGCTTTTTTTCAATCGTCAATTATGGCGTCGCTGTGCTTCACGCCTGAACGCGCGGCAGATACACGCTGAACGTGGCGCCTCGCCCGGGTTCACTGTCCACCCAGATGTATCCGGCGGACTGTTTGACGATTCCATAGACGGTAGCCATTCCCAGCCCCGCTCCCTTGCCGGTCTCCTTCGTGGTGAAGAACGGTTCAAACACGCGGGCCCGCGTCTCTTCGGTCATGCCGCAACCCGTGTCGCGGACACGCAACATCACATACGACCCCGTGCGCGCGCCGGGGTGCAGGCTGGCGTAGGCTTCGTCCAACTCCGCATTGGCGGTTTCGATCGTCAGCGTGCCTCCCTCCGGCATCGCATCGCGCGCATTCAGCGCCAAGTTCAGAATGATCTGCTCGATTTGCGTGCGGTCGGCCTTCGTGTGTCCCAGCAACGGGTCCAATTGTGTCTGCACGCGGACGTGTGCCGGCAGCAGCCGGGACAATAGCGACTGCACTTCGCCGATTTCCGTGTTCAAGCT
>JACOSF010000327.1 GCA_016179005.1 Acidobacteriota bacterium
CTGCCGCGATTGCGGTGCCCGCCAGCGGAACCAGAAATGCCAATCCCAAAATGCCAAGCATCGGTCCTAGGAATAGACTGCTGGAGAGATTGTGCCACGACGCGTGCATCGGCAAACTCGGCGCGAGCCAACCGTTCAGTATCAAGTCCCAGACAGGGACGTTGTAAATCAAGCTCGTGTGTGTGGCACCCGGAATGCTCACCAGGCGGACCGCGCGCAACTCCTGAAAATCCTCCGGATCCTCGAACCGCTGGCCTCCGGCGGCTGCGATGAGATTCTCGGCGGAACGCTTCAAGAACGGAAAATCAAACTGGCCGACGATGACCAAGAGATTGACGGGCATGCGTCGCGGAGGCCCCAAGAGTATTGCGCCGGGTGGCATTCCAGCGACCTGCGATAAGGGGGCCGGAGAGATGGCCACAGTCGCCGCCGTGGGGAAGTAATCGGCCAGACGGATGGCCAGGGCACCGCCCATGGAATGTCCCACGAGTATTGTCTTGTCGAGTTGGATTTGTCCGCGCCGCTCGAGTGTACCCACCGCCTCCACGGCGCACGCTTCCGCCTGCTGGAAGGAGAACGGCATCGAGTTGTTTCCATGGCCGGGCAGGTCGAGCACGTAGGCGAGCATTCCCGCACCGGCAAGCGCTTGCCCGGTTGCTTCCATGACTCGCTGGTTCGCACCCAGGCCGTGAAAAATGATCGCGCTGGGCCGATTCAATGTTGCCCCTCGACCAATGATGCGCACCGGCACCCGGCAGCTTCCTTCGAGAACGATGTCGCGCACGGCAAGTCGGTGAAGCGCGCCGACGAGCCAGCCAAGAACGAGAAGCACAAGACCGGTCGCAGCGAAAAGCAACTCACGGCGTTTCATCGGCCGCTCCTCGGCACGTGATAAAATGAAGTGCTGCGGATCCTGATAGGAAGATGTGGAGAGGAGCCGGTTTGGGCCGAGTGGTCTCGCAAGACGAACTGATTCTCCACGTTGCCGAACACAAACGCAACGGGGAGCGCGTGGTGTTCACCAACGGCTGCTTCGACTTGCTGCATCCGGGCCACATCCGCGGCTTCGAGCAGGCCCGGGCGCTGGGCGATGTGCTGCTGGTGGCCATCAACAGCGATTCCTCGGTGAGATTTCTCAAGGGCGATGGCCGCCCCATCATTCCCCAGAACGAGCGCGCGGAAATCCTCGCGGCACTGGAAGCCGTGGATTATGTGGTGGTTTTCGACGAAATCACACCCCGCGAAATTATCACGCGCGTGATTCCCGACGTGCTGGTCAAGGGCGGCGACTGGGGCGAAAACGAAATCGTGGGGCGCGAGGAAGTGGAAGCCGCGGGCGGGCGCGTGGTGTCCATTCCGCTGGAGCCCGGCTATTCGACAACGGCCATCATCGAAGGCATCCGCATGGCGCGCCAAGGTCCGCCGTCCCCGAAATGATCCTTCCGCTCGTGGCTGAAATCCTGGCACGTGTCGGCCGCCATCCGGCGGTTGAGGAGGCGCTGGACTCTCTGCGGCGCGGCGCGGTGGATTCACGCCTGGCGGGGCTGACCGATCCGGCGAAGGCGCTGCTGGTGTCCATCGCGGCGCTCGCGTGGAACCGGCCTGTGGTGTTCGTGGTGGAGTCGAATCCGCGCGCGGACGCATTGGCGGATCCGATCCGATTCTTTTACCAAGCGCTGGGAGGGAAGGCTGCGGCGCCGGTAGGGACGTTGCCGGCGCACGACGTCCTGCCGTGGCAGCGTCTTTCGCCTCACCCGGAAATTCTTGAGACGCGAGCAGTGTCGCTGTGGCGCGCGGCGACGGGGCAAGCGCCGATGCTCATCGTGCCCATTGCTTCAGGCATGTTGCGGCTGCGCGACGCGAGGTTTTACAAAGACCTTGCGCAATCGCTGGTGCGCGATGCGAGCGTGCCTCTCGATGAGTTCGTCGCGCATCTCGCCAGCGGCGGCTACGAGCGCCACGAAACCGTAGAAATGCCCGGGCAGTTTGCGGTGCGCGGCGGCATCGTGGACGTCTTTTCGGCGGAAGCCGCGCGCCCCGTGCGCATCGAGCTCTTCGGCGATTCGGTCGAGTCCATCCGCGAGTTCGATCCCAATACGCAGCGCTCCGTGCGGCCGCTCGAACGCACCACGGTGCTTCCGCTGACCGAAGTGCCGCGGCGTCCCGGGCTGCTGGAAAAATTGTACGCGCGCGCGTCGGGCGATTCCGCTGAGGGCAGCGAGTACGTCGGGACCTATCCGGGGTGGGAGTTCGATGCAGCGCTGGTCGAGCCAGCAGAGGCGACGGTCTTTGATTTGTGCGCGGGTGCGTTGTTCATTGTGGATGAGCCGGACACGCTACGCGAAGCTGCCAGGAAGTTTGCGTCGCGATTGCATGAGACACATGCGCGCGCGTGCGAGTCCGCGCGACCTCCGGCTGCGGAAGCCGCACCGGAGCGTTTTTACCTGGGCGAAGAAGAATGGTGCGCGGCGCTGGAGAAGTGCGCGCGCCTGCTGCTCGAGCATTTGCCGATGCACGGGCCGAGCGGGCAGCCGCTGGTGCTTCCGACACAGCCGACTGCGCCGTATCACGGCAACGTCACCGCGTTCATGACGGAAGTGCGCGCGCGGCTGCAAGCTGGCAATCAGGGGATTGCTTGCGCGGCGAATACGGGCGAGATGGAGCGGCTGGCGGGACTCTGCCATGAATTCGAGCTGGCCTACCGGCTGGGCGAGATGGGCGACGAAGCCACGCTGGCGCGGCTGGCGGAGGAGTCCAGCGCGGGCAGCGTGCCGGCGCTGACGCTGGTCAAGGCGCCGCTCAACGAAGGCGTGAGCTTCCCCGACCTGGGCCTGACGATCTACGGCAACTCGGACCTCTTCGAGACGCTGCCCGCGCCGGAGCGCGCGCGGAAGCGGCCGAAGACGGCAAGTTTCTTCAGCGATTTCTCTGACCTGAAACCGGGCGACTACGTGGTGCACGTGGACCACGGCATCGGACAGTTCGAAGGGCTGCGGCAGATTGAAAGCGATGGCCGGGGCGAATTCATGCTGCTGCGCTACGCCGAGGATGCGCGGCTGTATGTGCCGCTGGCGCGGATGGACCTGGTGCAGAAGTACAGCGCACTGGAGGGCGCGCGGCCCCCGCTCGACCGGCTAGGCGGCACAGTGTGGGCGACGAAAAAACAGCGGGTGAAAAAGTCGGTCGCGGAGATGGCCGACAAGCTGCTGCGGCTGTACGCCGAGCGCAAGAGCGGCGATGGGCACGCCTTCGCGAAGGACAACGAGTTCCAGCGGGAGTTTGAGGACGCGTTCGAATTCGAAGAAACGACGGACCAGGCGCGCGCCATCGAAGACACCAAGCAGGACATGGAGCGCGCGGGACCGATGGACCGGCTGCTGTGCGGCGACGTGGGCTACGGCAAGACGGAAGTGGCCATGCGCGCGGCGTTCAAGGCGGTGAACGACGGCAAGCAGGTGGCCATTCTCGCCCCGACGACGGTGCTGGTGTTCCAGCATTACGAGACGCTGCGCCGGCGCTTCGCGGCGTTTCCGGTGAACATCGAAATGCTCAGCCGGTTCCGCTCCGCGAAGGAGCAGAAGCAAGTGCTGGCGTCGCTGGAAACGGGGAAGGTGGATGTGGTGGTCGGCACGCACCGGCTGCTTTCCCGCGACGTGCAGTTCCACGAGCTGGGGCTTCTCATTGTGGACGAGGAGCAGCGCTTCGGCGTGGCGCACAAGGAGCGGCTGAAAGAAATGCGCCGCAACGTGGACGTGCTAACCATGTCGGCGACGCCCATTCCGCGCACGCTGCACATGTCCATCGTCGGACTGCGGGATATGTCGGTGATCGAAACGCCGCCGAAGGATCGGCTGGCGATCCAGACGGTGGTGGCGCCGTTCAGCGAGACGCTGGTGCAGAGCGCCATTGAGCAAGAGCTGGCGCGCGAAGGCCAGGTCTATTTCGTGCACAACCGGGTGGAGTCTATTTTTTCGCTGGCGTCGCTGTTGCAACGGCTGGTGCCGCGGGCGCGTATCGTGGTGGGACACGGGCAGATGGGCGAGAAGGAACTGGAACGGGCCATGCTGCGCTTCATCCGGCACGAAGCGGATGTGCTGGTGTCCACGACCATCATCGAGAACGGCCTGGACATCCCGCGTGCGAACACCATGCTCATCAACCGCGCGGACCGCTTCGGGCTGTCGGAGCTGTACCAGCTTCGCGGGCGAGTGGGCCGGTCGAACCAACGCGCGTACGCCTTCCTGCTGGTGCCGAGGGAGGCGACGCTTTCGGAGTTGGCGCGGAAACGGCTGGCCGCGCTGCGGGAGTTCAGCGAGCTGGGCGCCGGGTTCCGCATCGCGGCACTGGACCTGGAGCTGCGCGGTGCGGGCAATCTGCTCGGCGCGGAACAGCACGGCCATGTGAACGCAGTGGGCTTTGACCTCTACTGCCGCATGCTGGAACGCGCGGTGGCCGAGCTGAAGGGCGAAGCGCCGCAGCTTGAATTGCGGGCCACACTCAACCTTGGTGTGGATATCCGCATCCCACCAGAGTACATCCCGGGCGAGAATCTGCGCCTGCGGACATACAAGCGGATTGCAAGCGTGACCAACGAGGCCGAACGGGACGAAGTAGCCAGGGAACTAAAGGACCGCTTCGGCCCGCTGCCCTCGGCGGTGGACCACCTGCTCGATTACGCGGTGCTGAAGGCGCTGTGCGAGAGGTTGCTGGTGGCCTCGCTGGAGCGCAAGGGCGAGGCAGTGGCCGTGAAATTCCACGAGCAGACGCCGGTGCAGCCGGAGCAACTGGTGCGCGTGGTGCGCAGCAGCCGGGGGATGCGGCTGGACCCGACGGGCGTGCTGTGGCTTCCCGCGGGGCGTGAGGAGAGGCGCGGCGACGGGGGCGTGACGCAAGCGGTCAGAAACGCATTGCTGCAACTACAATCGTAGGGATACACTTTACAGGGGAGATCACGAATGAACTGGAAGCTAGGATTTGCGGCGCTGGGCGCGCTCTTGCTGATGGGGATTACCGCGGCGGCACAAGCGCCACAGCGAACGCCTCCGCCGGCGGCGGCGCAGGCGCCGGAGCGAGTGCCCCCGGCGGCAGCGGCGAAGGACAAGCGCGTGGTGGAGGAGATCATCGCGCGCGTGAACAATGAGATCGTGACCTTAACGGACCTGCGGCGCGCGCACGATGCCATGCGCCAGGACGTGCAGGAGGAGTGCCGCAATTGCACGCCGGCGCAGCTTAACGCCCAGGTGGCGGAGCGCGAGAAAAACGTCCTGCGCGACCTGATTGACCAGTCGTTGCTGGTGCAGCGCGGCAAGGACATGGGCATCAACGTGGAGACAGACGTCGTCAAGCGCATGGACGACATCCGTACGCGGAACAACCTCTCTTCGATGGAAGAGTTGCAGCAAAAGGTGGAAGAAAGCGGGGTGAGCTTTGAGGAATTTCGCAACAACATCCGCAACAACCTGTTGATGCAGGAAGTGGTCCGGCGGGAAGTGGGCTCGCGCATCATCATTGACAAAGAGGAAGTAGCCAAGTACTGGAAGGAACATCAGGACCAGTTCCACCGGCCGGAGATGGTTTACCTGAGCGAGCTGTTCGTGAGTACGGTGGGCAAGACGGAGGCGGAGGCCCCGGCGCTGGAGGAGAAGGCCAAGAAACTGCTCGACCGGGTGAAGAACGGCGAAGACTTCGAGGAACTCGCCAAGCGCTATTCCGACGGCGAGACGGCCAAGCAGGGCGGCGAGCTGGGCGGGTTCCAGAAGGGACAGCTTTCGCCGGAACTGGAAGCGGCCGTCTTGAAGCTGAAGCCGAAAGAATTGAGCAGCGTGATCCGCACGAAAACAGGTTTTCTGGTGCTGCGGGTGGACCAGCGCTACGAAGCGGGTTTGCAGCCGGTGGAAAAGGTGGAGAACGAGATCATGAACCGTCTCTACGGGGAGAAAATGCAGCCGGCCATGCGCGTGTATACGGCCAAGCTGCGTTCGGAAAGCTACGTGCTCGTGAAGCCGGGTTACAACGATCCCGGGGCGGTGGCCAGCAGCCCCATCGTCGAAGTGGAGCCTACCGCGGAAGTGGACAAGAGCAAGAAGGGGAAGAAGGAAAAGAAATCCGAAAGAGAGACCAAGGGAAAGAAGAGCGGCGAGAACAAGGATAAGAAGGCCGGCGAATGAAATCCGATTTTGTGGCGGACCTGCAGGCGGAGCAGAGCGTCACTTCATTTTTTCTGATTACCTCCAAGGAAGTCCGCACCGGACAGAAAAGCGGCAAGCCCTACCTGCAACTCGAGCTGCGCGACCGCACGGGCGCCATCGACGCCCGGGTTTTCCAGAACGTAGAAAGCGCGACGGAAGCAGTGCGCCTGGACGAAGTGGTGAAGGTGAAAGGGCGCGTAGACGTGTGGCAGGGGAAAAAGCAATTGGTGATCGAGCAGATTCGTCCAGCTAAGGAGGAGGAATACGAACTCGGGGATTTCCTGCCGCACACAAAGCGTAACGTAGGGGAGTTGTTCGCAGAGCTGCAAGGTATCGTCGCCGAGGCGGCGAATCCGTGGATCCGCAGGCTGCTGGAAAGCGTGCTGGGTGACCCCGCGATTGCAGAGCGGCTGAAGCGCGCGCCGGCCGGCAAGAAGATGCACCATGCGTACATCGGCGGGCTGCTCGAGCACATCGTCAGCCTGTGCGGCCTGTGCCGCCGCGTGACGCCGCATTATCCGGAGATTGACGGCGACCTGCTGCTCGCCGGCGCGATCCTGCACGACATCGGAAAGTTGGACGAACTTTTCTACGAGCGCTCGTTCGGCTACACGACGGAGGGCCAGCTTTTGGGGCACATCATGATCGGGTTGCAACTCCTCGAAAAGAAAATCGACGCGATCGAAGGGTTCCCCGCGGATTTGAAGCTACTGATCCAGCACATGATCCTGAGCCACCACGGGCGGGAAGAGTTCGGGTCGCCGAAGCTGCCTTCGTTTCCCGAAGCGCTGATGCTGCACTATTTGGACGACCTCGATTCCAAGCTGGCCACCATGCGCGAATCGGTCGAGGCGGAGCAGGGCGAGACGGAATGGACGGCGAAAAACTGGTCGTTGCAGCGCCCACTGCTGCGCATGGACCGCTTCCGGCAGCGGGAAGCAGGCGCAGAGAAAGCGCCGCCCGTCTCTGCCACGAACGACGACCCGCCGGTAGACTGACCATGGCAGCGCGCAACTCCTCGCAGAAACGAAACGGCCGCCACGCCATCCTGGACCTGGCTCCGCTCGAGCTGGATTGCCTGAGCGTGCTGTGGCCGATGGGCGAGGCAACTGTGCGGGACATCCGTGAGGCGCTGCAGGTCAGCCGGCCGCGCGCGTACACCACCATCATGACCATCATGGATCGCATGGCGCAGAAGGGAATTGTGTCGCGGCGCAAGGCCGGACGCGCGTGGCTGTATGCTCCCAACGTCTCCGCCGGCGAGGCCCGAGCGCGCGCCGTCGAGCGGCTGGTGGAGCATTTCTTCGCGGGCTCGACGGATGCTCTGCTGGCGCAATTGTCGGGGGAAAGTCTGGCGAGGCCGCGAGTGTCCGTGTCAAGAAGCGACGCGGAAACGACGGTGCCAGTGCGAGCCACAAAGCGCGCGGATGCTGTGGAAGAACCCGCTCCCGCGCAGGCGCGGCGGATGGATGATTCGTTGCTGTAGGATGAAGGGTGCGATGTTTCCCGCGGAGCTGACAATTCGCAACGTGCGCGTCCGGCCGGCGCTGGTGCTGGCGCCGATGGCCGGACTGACGGACACAGCTTTCCGCCACGTCATCCGCGGACTGGGCGGGTGCGGGCTGATCATGACGGAGTTCACCAGCTCGGAAGGCCTGGCGCGGAATCATGCGCGCACGCTGCATTATCTTTTTTTCTCCGAAGACGAACGGCCGATTACCGCGCAACTCTTCGGCGCGGACCCCGCGGTGATGGCGAGGGCCGCGGGCGTCGTGCAGGACCTGGGTTTTGACGTGGTGGACATCAACCTGGGCTGTCCCGCGAAAAAAGTGGTGAAGTGCGGCGGCTCCGGGCTGCTGCGTGACTTGCCGTTGCTCCGGCAGATTTTGCGAGCGGTACGCGCGGCGGTGACGATTCCGCTGACGGTCAAGATTCGCGCTGGATGGGACGAAAAGAGCATCGTGGCCTCAGAAGTGGCGCGGATGGCGGAAGCGGAGGGAGTGGAAGCCATCGCCGTCCACCCGCGCACGCGCGTGCAGGGACTCGAAGGGCACGCGGACTGGAGTATCATCCGCGAAGTGAAGCAGGCGGTGCGCATCCCCGTGATCGGCAACGGCGACGTGCGGCAGCCGGAGGATGCGGTGCGCATGGTCGAGGAGACGGGCTGCGACGCGGTGATGATCGGCCGCGCGGCGGCGACGAATCCGTGGATCTTCCGGCAGATCGAGCAGCACCTGGCAATCGGCCGGTACGACGAGCCGAGCGAAGCGGACCGCTACCAGTTGCTTTCCGGATATTTTCGGATGCTGGTGGATTCGCAAATGCCGGACGCCATCGGGAAGATGAAGCAGTTCGCATGCTGGTTCACGCACGGAGTGCGCCATGGCGCGCTCCTGCGGAGGGAAGTGCATTCCGCGCGCGCGACGGCAGAGGTACTGGAGCGCGTGGACACGTTTTTCGCCGGGGTGGGCGCTCCGGCACTCGAATTGCGAGCACAAGCTGGAGGTGACGCGTGAGCGCACCAGAACAAACAGGCGGCCGCGTGCAGAAGCGCGTGGCGGTGGGCCTGGCGATGCAGGTCAGCGGCAAAGAGGTTGACGGCATGCCGTTCGACGATACGGTGCACAGCGGCAACGTCAGCCGCACGGGCGCGTCGTTCCTCACGCAGCGCCGGCTGGAAGTGGGGATGGAAGTGGACGTGGTAATTCCGCGGCGGCCGGGCGACCCCGTGGATGCGGACTTCGCCAGCCGGGCGCAAGTCGTGCGTGCGCAACCCGGCGCTGACGAACGAGAGATTCTGGTGGGTGTGCAGTTCCTCGACCGGCGATTTCACCGCGTGTATGTGTCGGAAAGCACGTCGTAGCAGATCTAGTCCTTCTCGCGCAACATTCTTTGATACGCCTCTCTCTTGGTGATGCCCATTTCCCGAGCGGCCTGTTTAAGGGCCGCCTTTTGGTCTGCGCCCTGCGCGCGCATGATTTCCTCGACGCGCCGCGGGAGAGAGAGGGACGCGGCGGGAACCGGAGCAGCATTTTCGTTGGGAGCGCCGATGAGCACAGTGATTTCGCCGCGCGGTTCGCGGCGGGTAAATTCTGCGGCCAATTCCTCGAGCGTGCCGCGCGCAAATTCCTCGTGCAGCTTGGTGACCTCGCGGGCGACGACCGCGGGCCGATTGCCGAGGATCTGCAAGGCGTCGGTAAGCATTTCGCGGAGGCGGTGCGGGGCTTCGTAGAAAACAATGGTGCGGTTTTCGACCGCCAGCGGCTTGAGGGCTTTGCGGCGGTCCGTCGCGCGGTTGGGCAGAAATCCGAGAAAGAGAAATTCCTCTGTGGGTAAACCGGAGGCGGCCAGCGCGGCTACCAGCGCGGTGGCGCCGGGCACGGGCACCACGGGGATCTTGTGGCGCAAGCAGAGCGAGACGAGATGGTGGCCGGGATCGGAGATCGCCGGCATGCCCGCGTCGGTGACCAGCGCAACTTTCGCGCCCTGCTC
>JACOSF010000328.1 GCA_016179005.1 Acidobacteriota bacterium
GATTGAGTGATTGAAGAGACAGAATCCGCGCTGATCAGTCTTCGTGTCTTTTCCGCATTGGATTGCTTCGAAGAAACGATCCGAAAAAAACGGAGACAGGCTGATGCCTGTCTTACGCCGGGTGGATAACGACCTGGCGGTGGTCGCCGGCGCCTTCGCTGGAGGTGCGCACGCCGGGCACGCTTTGCAGCACGAGGTGGATGACGCGGCGTTCGCGCGCGGACATGGGGTTGAAGCGGAACTCCTGGCGCGTCTCGAGCACGCGCTGCGCGGCCACTTTCGCGGAGAGCTTCAGCTCTTCGAGCCGCGTGGCGCGGTAGCCGCCGCTGTCAAATTGCACGTGGTCGTAGAAGTGCGGGTTCAGGTGCAGGCAGCGGTGCGCCAGGTATTCAACGGCCGTCAGCAGCTCGGCGTGCTGTTGCAGCAGGAGTTCCTGATCGCGCCCGCGGAAGGTGACCAGAACTTCCGGCTGCTCCACTTCTTCGCCCGTCGCGCCGGGAAACTCTTTGACGTCGAACTGCACATCGAGGCGCATCTTGGCGAGCAGCAGGCTCATGAAACTGCGCAGCTCGGCGATCAGCGGTGCGCGGTCCAACTGGCCGTCTTTGATGAATCGGTGTTCCATGCCCGCCGCCTGCTTCCTGCGTGCTTCTAGCTATTCTTACCCTTTGGCTCCGTCGCCGGACTTCTTCCCGCCTTTTTTCTCTTCCGTGCCGAGTTTGGGCGGTGTCGTCTTGTTGAGGTACCACTGCTGCCCCATGGCCACGATGTTGCTGCTGAGGATGTACAGCGTCAGCCCGCTCGACGTGCGCATGAAGAGAAATCCGAAAATCAGCGGCATCATCTGCATCATTTTCTGCTGTGCGGGGTCGGCGCTGGTGGCCGGAGTCATTTTCTGGCTGATGTACATGGTCACGGTCATGAGCACCGGCAGGATGTAGTAGGGGTCGTGGGTGGAAAGGTCGCGGACCCAGCCCAGCCACGGCGCGTGACGCAGCTCGATGGCCGCCCCCAGCATAGAGAACAGCGCGATCCAGATGGGCATCTGCAAGAGCATCGGCAGGCAGGAGCCCATGGGGTTGATGCCCTCGCGCTTGTACACCGCCATCACTTCGTTGTTCATCTCCTGGCGGCGCGGGTCGCGCATCCCATACTTCTTGAAGCGGTCCTGGATCTGCTTGATCTCCGGCATCACCGTCTGCATCTTCTGCATGGAGCGCCAGCTCTTCACCTTCAGCGGAAAGAGCGCCATGTTGATGCCGATGGTCATCAGGATGATGGCCCAGCCGTAGTTGGGCACGTAGCCGTAAATCCAACGCAGGAAATAAAAAAGCGGCTCGGCGATGAAGCCCAGCCAGCCGAATTGCACCAGTTCGGTCAGCGGCGGCTTCTGCGCGCGCAATTCGTCCAGCGCCTTGGGCCCGACGTACACGCGGAAGGCTACCGGCCCGTCCACCGTGGTGCCCGCGGCCATCTCCACGACGGCTTCTTTGGCGCGCTTGTCGCCTTCGCCGACTTCGCGTTCCAGGCGCCAGTGCCACAGCGACATGCCCGCGTTCCAGAGTGCCGGGTTCTCGCTGCGCGGGAGGAACGCGGCGACAAAGTAACGATCTTCGATGCCCGCATACTCCATGGTGCCGATCTGGCGCAGCCGCTGCTCGCTGTGGTCCGGCACGCCCAGCTTCTTGGCCTCCAGCACCTTCAGCTTCTGGTTCTCGCGAAAGATTACTTTCACCTGGTCGGCGTGGGCGTACTCGGTGGCGTCGCCAAACCCGCCGCGCCACGCCACGCCGTGGGCCACCGGCTTGCCGTCCACCAGCAGCGAGCTTTCCACCGCGACGACGTAACTCGCGTCAAATTTCAGCCGCTTGCTCACCTGCACCCGGCCGTCGCTCCACTCGAACGCGATTTCCGCCGGCGCGTGCAGCGGGCCCTCGCCCGGCGTCATCTCGAAGAGCGCGCCGTTCACCTGGGCTTCGAGCGCTGGGTCGTCCACGGCCAGCGAAAACGGCCACGCCCCCACCTGCTGCGCCGCCTCCGCGTTCACCAATTCGAGCGGCTGCTTCTTGTTGTCTTTGTAGTTCTTCAGCCGCCAGCTCTTGACCACGCCACCGCGGTTGGAAATCTCCACGCGGTAGAGGCCGTTCTCGATGACCACGGTTTTTTCTTGCGCCGCGGCCTTCGGCACGGGCGCCGGCGCGGCTTCCATCTTCGTTTTTGTCGCCGCAACAGCGGGTGTTCCGGCTGGCTTTCCTGGGGCGGGCTTTTGCTCGGTGGCGGGTGCAGTGCTCGCAGGTGCGGAGGGTTGCGGGGCAGGAGCAGTCGCCGGGCGGCTCGGCTTCCACACGTAGCTCCAGCCGACCATGATTACAATCCAGAGAGCGAAGGCCAGCGCGACGCGGCGTTCGGTGGAGAGTTCCTTCACAGCGCTGCCTCCCGCGATTCGCCCGGCAAATCCGCGCGCTCCGGCACCAGGTCAACTCCTCCCGGGGAAAACGGCCGGCAACGCAGTAGGCGCTTTGCCACAAGCGCGGCACCGCGACGCGCACCGTGGCGCTCAATGGCTTCGATCGCGTAGTGCGAGCAGGAAGGATAGAAGCGGCAGGCGCCGCCCAGAAACGGGCCCAGAACGAGCTGGTACGCGCGCACGCCGATCAGCAGCAGCCGCGCGCTCAGGTCGCGGCGTCGCGCAGCGGCGGGAGTGCGCCCGTCTACTTCAGCGCGCTGGCCAGCAAGTCGAGCAGCTCGCGCTCGATCTGCGCAAACGGCGCGGTGGCCACCGAGCTGCGCGGGTGAATGACAATGTCCCATCCTGTGGCAATCTCCTGGCGGTGCAAGCGAAGGATTTCGCGGATGCGGCGCTTCAGCCGGTTGCGCACCACCGCTCCGCCCAGCGCTTTTTTCACGCTGATCCCGAAACGGCTGGCGGCATCGAGCGCGGTGCGGCGGCGGAAGAACACGAGAAACTGCTTGCTCGCGCGTCGCCGCCCGCCTTCATAGACCACATCGAACTCCCCGCGCGCGAGCAAACGGCAGGCGCGCGGATAGCTGCGGCTAAAGCGCGAGGCGCTTGCGTCCGGTTTTGCGGCGTCGTGCAAGGACTTTACGCCCGCCTTTGGTCTTCATGCGTGCGCGGAAACCGTGGGTCTTGTGACGGCGGCGCACTTTGGGTTGAAAGGTACGCTTCGGCAATGAGGCC
>JACOSF010000006.1 GCA_016179005.1 Acidobacteriota bacterium
ATAGAGGAAGAGATAGCGCGGCGAGCCGTAGATTTCCTCCATCTGCGGGCCGAGGTCCATCAGCACGAACGTATTGAAGCCGATGTGGATCAGGTTGCCGTGAAGGAAAATGGGCATCACCAGGCGCCAGAGTTCGCCGTAGAAAATAAGATGGCTCTCGCGCGCGCCGAGACGCAAGAGCACCTGGCCGGAAATGTTGCCCATTCCGGAGAAACCTCCCGTCAGCTGCGTCGAGAGCACCAGGCTGAAGGCAAAAAGGATGAAGTTGATGCCGAGAAGCAAGTAGGTGATCGGCGTCTCCGACGGAATGAGGCTGGAGAGCGAGCGGCTGGCAGCGGCCAGAGAAAACGTCATGCTGGCGCCGCACTCGTGGCACTTGGTGGCCGTGGCGCCGACCAGCGTGCCGCAGGCAGGACACAGGCGCGGGCGCGAAGGCTTTTCCGGCGCGCGAAATACCGCCGCGATGCTTTCGCGCAGCCGGTCGAGTTTCCATTTCCAGCGAAGGGGCAGGGGCACTGTGCTTCCTTGCGGTAAACTAAAACGGTTCCTATAATACACAAAACTTCGGGGAGTGCGACGATGGCAAACTTTGAAGAGTTCGGCAAGACCGTGGACGAAGAAATGAAGAAGCTGAAAGAGTTCTTCGAGATGGAAGTGAAGCCTGGAGCCAAGCGCGGGACCCTGGATGCGCTGCGCGCGGCGTCCGCGCGGCTGGCCGAGCTGGCCGACGACCTGGAACGCCGCTTCAAGGATTCCGCGGTGAAACCGGAATGACGCGGAGCGCGGCGTGAGGATTGCTCCCCGGCCCGTCTTGTTCGTGCTCCTGGCATTGATTTCAGCCGGGGGCTGCGCGCACCGCCACCGCGCGGGAATTCCTACATCGGCTCCCCCCGCGCCGCCAAGCACCACACCAGTCCCCGAGCCAAAACCTGCCCCAACGGCGCCTGGCGGGCCGCTGCGCACGATCGAAGAGGGCAACGCATCGTGGTACGGCGTGCCTTACCACGGGCGGAAGGCCGCGAACGGCGAAATCTACGACATGTACAAGCTGACCGCGGCGCACCGCACGCTGCCCTTCGAAACGATTGTGCGCGTCACCAACCTGAGCAACGGCAAGCACACGCAAGTGCGCATCACTGACCGCGGGCCGTTCGTCGAAGGACGCATCATTGATTTGTCGCTGGCCGCGGCGCGGCAGATTGACATGGTGGCCACGGGCGTGGCCCGGGTGCGGCTGGAATTCGTGAACGGCCCGCCGCCCCTGGAAGGCGCGTTCACTGTGCAGGTGGGCGCCTTCCTGCAACAGGACAACGCCGTGAAGCTGCGCCAGCGGCTCGAACGGCGCTACCAGCCGGTGTTCGTCCACGAATACGATTCGCCGAAGGGGATGTTCTACCGCGTGCGCGTGGGACGCGTGGCCAACGAAGCCGCGGCAGACCGTCTGGCGGATAAGCTGCGGGCGCAGGAAAGCCTGACGACGTTTGTGGTGCGGCTGGACGAGAAATAGAGAAAAGGAATATGACGCGGCTCAGCAGGTCGGAAGCAAATCTAGCTTTGCTTCAAGCTAGCCGTGGGAAGGGACTCTGTTTCGAGCGTCTCCAGGTCCAAGACTTGAGAAGCGTGCTGGATATCGATGCCGACAATTTGGCCGTGCGCATCGAGGTCGATCACCAGGCCGTCCTGAATCTCGCGGGAATCCACACTCGGGCGTGCGTTCAGATCAATGTAAAGCGAATCCGTCTCGCGGTCGTAATGAAGCTTCATGGTTCACCTCAGTTACCGAGCAGGCAGCTTGAAATCCCTGTCGGGGAAAGCGTTGTGCAGGGTCTCGCCGTCGGCGAGCGTCACGACGCGAAGCACACGCTGGCCGAACTCCGGCACAGCTCCCCAAAATCGAATGCGCCCGTCCGCCTGGACCATTTTGGCCAAAGGCTGCGCGACAATCCGCTCGCACCATTCTAACTGAATATAAGGCCTCTTGCGCAGCACTTGCTCACGAAAGTAACGGGTCGTCTTCATCCCGTTCATATTCTACTGAAGGAAAGCGAAATTCGAAGCTCGGAGATTGAGAGTGCACCGAACCAAATGCGAAACACGGCAACGTCAGTGTAGTGAGCGAAACCGGCCAGGCTGCAAGACTTTCCACCGGCAAGCGTCACTTGTGCTTCATGACGTAGACGCCGTCCCAGTCGGAGGCGGGCTCTTCGAGCAGGTATTCCTCGCAGCGCTGGTAGAACACTTTGGAGGGGCCGTCGTCGGGCCAGCGCTGGAGAATTTTTTCGAAGTGGCCCTGGGCCTGGCGCCAGTCGCGGCGCTTGTAACAGGCGCGGCCTTTGCCGAAGAGCTCGATCAGGTCGAAGAGGTCGCGGGCGCCCTCGCGGAAGGAGACGAGCTCATAGATGGTCACCGGCTGGAGCTTGCCTTTCACGCGGATCAGGTCAAGTTCACGGAAGAGAAAGTCGGGCGCGCGGGAACCGTTGTAGGCGGACTCGCTCAGGATGATGTGCGTTCCGTATTCCTTGTTGAGGCCTTCGAGGCGCGAAGCGAGGTTCACGGAGTCGCCCATGGCGGTGTAGCCGTAGCGCAGGTCGGAGCCCATGTTGCCGACGGAGGCGATGCCGCTGTTGATGCCCAGGCCGATATCGAGGTGCGGGTAGCCCTTCTCCTTCCATTCCTTCTGCAGCTCTCCAAGGCGCTGCATCATCTGCAACGCGGCGCGGCAGGCCTTCACGCCGTGGCCGGTTTCCTCGAACGGCGCCCCCCAGAAGGCCATTACCGCGTCGCCGATGTACTTGTCGAGAGTGCCCTGGTTGCGGAAGACGATGCGGGTCATGTCGCCGAGATAGCCGTTGAGCAGGTTGGCGAGTTCCTGCGCGTCGAGCTGCTCGGAAATGGTGGTGAAGCCGCGGATGTCGCTGAACATGATGCTAAGCTCGGTCTTGCGCGGCCGGACCAGCTCGGGGTTTTCCAGCAGGCGGCGGATGACCTCCGGGCTCAAGTATTGCTGGAAGGCGCCGCGAACCTTGCGCTTCTCGCGCTCCTCGACGAGGACGCGGTAGAGCGCGACGAGGCCCGTATTGGAAACCAGCGCGAAGCCGGGCACCACGAAGTTGAGCCACGAGCCGTGCGTGAAGGAGAACTGCACCAGGACCATGAACGGGAGGAGCAGCACGAGGCCCAGCGCCATCCACTTGGGCTGCGTCAGCGCCAGCCACATCCCCAGCGGAATGCCGAACAGGAAAATCAAAATCATGTCCAGCGTGACCTGCTCCGCCTGCCGGGAAAGAAATTTCTGATTCAGGATGTTGTCAATCACGTTGGCGTGGATTTCGACTCCCGGATAGTCGAGGCGGCCGAACGGCGTGGTGCGCAGGTCGCCGATGCCGGTGGCGGTGGCGCCCACGAGCACGATCTTGTCCTTGAAACTGCCGGAGGGGAAATTTTTGTTCACCACGTCGGCGATGGAGAAGTACTTGTAGCTGCCGGTGGCCCCCTGGTAGTTGATCATCATGCGGCCGATTTCGTCGGGGACGACGATGTTGGAGGCGCCGAACTCGAGGCTATCAATGCCGGTGTCCCCAAACTTGAGGACGATTTTTTCGAGTGGGAGGTCGAGGAAAAAGCGGATGGCCTGGACGTCAATGGAGGCGTAGAGGTCCCACTCGGTGCGATCCTTCGAGCGACCGTAGGGAATGGCCAGCGGAGCGCGGCGGACCACGCCGTCGGGGTCGGTGAAGACATTGAAGAAGCCGCTGGCCTTGTTGGCGCTGTCGGCGTTGAGCGCGTCGGTGAACAGCGGCATGTTGGCCTGCGCGCCGCGGGGCAGCAGTTGCAGGTCGCTGTAGAGCTTGATGAGGTTGACGTAGCTCTGCTCGCCCCTTGCGGTGGTGGCGGCGCGCGCCTGCGGGTATGGGAAATAGGCCAGCAGGTGAGCGTAGAGGTCGAGCGCGGCGGCGTCCACGCCGGCCATGTCTCCCTCCGTGTAAAGGAAAAAATTGCCGAGGACAACTTTCGGGAAGCGCTCGATGGCTTCCGCGAATTTCTTGTCGTAATCGGACTCCTGCTCAAACCGCTGAATCTCTGCGAGCAGCTTGGGATCGATTTTGGCACCCTGCTTCTGCTGTTCTTCGAGCTGGGCGCGGAGGCGGCGGATGGGCTCGGAGGATTCATCGGGCTTGGAAAAGGTGACGTCGAAGGTGACCACGCGGGCGCCGTCTTCGCGGAGCACGTCCAGCATCTTGGCGAAATTGGAGCGCGGGAAAGGCCAGCGGCCAAGCACTTCCTGGGAGCGCTGGTCAATGGCCACGATGACGATGCGCGGATCGGGACTGGCGGTGCCGCGGAGGCGGAAGCGCGTGTCCAGCGTGGCCAGCTCCATGCGGCTGACGAACTCACCGAGGGGGCTGCGGCTCTCGCCGACGAACACGAACTGGTAAACAGTGAAGGAAAGCAGAGTGATGACTAGGCTGATGGCCAGCGAGCCCTTGTGTTTCCACCAGTCACGAAACACACCGAGGAACTTGCTGATGAACTTGGCGGCCATGCCGGGGAAAGCCTCCGGGCGCGCGATCGGCGTCAGTCTTTGAAGACGAAACTCATCTTCACGCCGGCGATCACGATGAGGTCCCCTTCATTCAGTTTGGTGGGTCCGTGAATGGCCTGGCCGTTGACGGTGGGGACCTTGTCGGCGGGGCCGATGAAGTAGCCATCGTCGCGCTTGTTGATCTGCGCGGCCACCTTGGGCTTGAACCAGCCCTTCAACTTGATGGTGGCCATGTCCGACTTGCCGATCACGGTGAGCTTACTGGAGAGCAGGTATTCGCGCTGGTCGGTTTTGCCTTCCGTGATGACCAGGGTGGCCACGCGGGCGCGCGGAGGCGGCGCGGCCGGAGGCACGGGCTGCGTCTTGTCGTGCGGGCTTGCCGCGGCAGAAGGGGAAGGAGCGGCTGCTGGCGCAGGCGTACCGCCGGCCAGCGCTTGCTGCAGCAGTTCTTTGCGCTTCTTGGTGTCCAGCACCATGGTCTCCTCGACCTTGGGCGCGACGACTTTCTTGGCGTCGGGGAGGGCCGGGGCTTCGACGGCGCCGCCCATGTCGATGACCACGTGGTGCTTGCCGATGAGGATCTGGTCGGCCTGCTTCAAATTGACGCGCTGAATCTTCTGATTGTTGACGAACGTGCCGTTGAGGCTGTTGAGGTCCTCGAGCACCAGTCGGCTTTCTTCCAGGAAGACACGGGCATGATGGCTGGAGACGGCCAGATTGTCGATCTGAATGTCGTTGTCAGGAGCGCGGCCGATGGTGACGGGCCGGGGGCCGACGGTGACTTCCTTCAGCACAGCCGCCTCGAACTTCAGGATCAACTTCGGCATCTCAATTCCCTCCCGCAGAGGTAGTCGGTTGCAGCGGTTCGTTCAGCCAGCGCCACACACGCACCAGCAAAGCTTCCGGGCGAGGTTCCACCCGGACTAGGACAACAGACACATTATCCTCGCCGCCGTACTCGTTGGCTAGCTCGATTAAGCGGTCGGCGGTGGATTGCATACCTGTCCGGCTGAGAAGCGTGCTGGCAATTTCCAGGTCGGAAACCATACGCGAAAGCCCATCGGAACATAGCACAAGAATGTCGCCTTCCATCAACAAATGCTCATCGGCGTCCACCTGGACCTCGGGCTCGATGCCCAGGGCGCGGATCAATACGCTCTGCATGTCGGAGGATTCGGCCTGCTCCTTGGTGAGGATGCCGCGGCGGACCTGCTCGGCAACCAGGGAATGGTCATCGGTAATTTGCTGGAACTCACCGCTGCGCAGCAGGTACACGCGGCTGTCGCCCACGTGAGCGACGCTCAGGCGCTGGTCGTTGATCCAGATGGCTACGACGGTGGCGCCCATGCCGCGCTGCGCGGCATGCTTCTGTGCCGACTCGTAAATCATTTTGTTGGCCAGTTGCACGGCGCTGGCCAGGCGGTTGGTCTTCTCGTTGAGCTCCGCGCGGGGATCCACCAGATAAGGCAGGTCGGGTTTCTGGCCGCCTTCCAGGCAGTGTGCGGCAATAGCCTCGACCGCGAGATTGCTGGCCACCTCGCCGTGGGCTTCGCCGCCCATGCCGTCGGAGAGAATAAACAGGTTCAGCTCCGGCACCAGCTTAAAGCTGTCTTCGTTGTTGCTGCGGACGCGCCCCAGGTCAGTGCGCGCCCCCACTTTAATTTGCAAGGCCGGATCCTCGAACTAGTCGGCCGGAGCAGCAGCCGAAAGCTTTGCCAGGGCCGCGCGAAGATCGGCGGCCATCTGTGACGCGCGCTGGTAGCGCTGCGCCGGGTCCTTCTCCAGCGCTTTATCGATAACCGCCACCACCGCGTCGGGGAGATCCTGATTGATGCTCTTCGGCGACGCGTGCTGCGCGGTGCTGATCTGATAGACCAGAGTGGCAACCGATTCTCCCGTAAACGGCTTCTCGCCGGTCAGGAACTCGTACAGGGCCACGCCGAGCGAGAACAGGTCGGAGCGGCCGTCCACCTTCTTGCCGGCCAGCTGCTCGGGCGACATATAGCTGGGCGTGCCCATCACCGTGCCGGTGGCCGTCTTGGACTGGTCGGTGATGCGGGCGATGCCGAAGTCGGTGATCTTCACCACGCCGTTCTTGAGCATCATGATGTTGGCGGGCTTGATGTCGCGGTGCACGATGCCCTGCTCGTGCGCGTATTCCAGGCCGTCGGCAACCTTGGCCACCGTATCCAGCACTTCCTTGATGGGGCGCATCTTGCCCTTGCCGCACCATTCCTTTAAGTCGTAGC
>JACOSF010000329.1 GCA_016179005.1 Acidobacteriota bacterium
CGTGCGTCGAAGCAGGGCCGCTGCTACAATCCTCGCTCCCACGGAGGTGGTCGAATGATTCGTCGAACTGGCTGGACACGCGCTGCGCTTGTGCTCGTCGCGGTGGTTTTGTGCTTCTCGATTGCCTATCCTCGCGAGCATGAGCCGAACAGCTCCTACGCTGAGCGCCGCGCCAGACTGCGCGCGCAGGTGGATGCGCCGGTGGTGATCTTCGGCTTTACCGGAAAAGAGGACGCATCGCCTTCCTACATCTTCGGCCAGGAAGAAAACTTCTACTACCTCACCGGACACAACGAAGAAGGCGCGGCGCTTGTGCTGCTGCCGGATGCCGGGCTGAAGCCCGGCGCTACACCGGGAAAATCCAATGGTGGCCCGAAGGAAATTCTTTTTCTCCCGCCGCGCAACAAGCAGCAGGAACGCTGGAACGGGCCGCGCATCGGCTTCGAGGACGCGGATGCCGCGCAGAAGACTGGCTTCGCCACCGTTGAAAACTTTGCCAAGCTGAAAGACGCGCTCGAGCCGCTGGCCAAGGCGTACGCGGACTTCTACACGCTGCTGCCCGGGCGCGTCGAAAACGGCTACCCGCACCGCACCAATTGGAACAACTGGCTGCGCACGAATTTCCCGCAGGCAAACCTGAAGGACGTCTCGCAACCAATTGCTGCGATGCGGCAAGTGAAGTCGGCCACCGAGATGGTGATCCTCGGCCGCTCGATCGATCTTTCCGCGGACGCGCATATCGAGGCCATGAAAATGATCCGTCCGAGCCTTTACGAATACGAAGTGGCCGCGCGCATGGTGTACGTGCACATGCGCGGCGGGGCGGAGCGCGAAGGTTACGCGCCCATCGTCGGCACGGGCTTCAATTCCACGTTGCTGCATTACAACGGCGCGCGCGCGCAGATCAAGGACGGCGACCTGGTGCTAATGGATGTGGCCTGCGAGTACAGCGGCTACTCCGCGGACATCACCCGCACCGTCCCCGCCAACGGCAAGTTCACTCCGCGCCAGCGGGAAATTTATGAAATCGTGCTGGCCGCGTCCGACGCGGCCATTGCCGCCATCAAACCCGGCGTGATGTCCGGCGGCAACACCCCCGGCAGCCTCCAGAAAATCGCCATGGACGTCATCAACTCCCGCGGAAAGGACAAGGACGGCAACCCGCTCGGAAAATATTTCATCCACGGACTCGGCCATCCCATCGGCCTGAACGTCCACGACCCGGGCGTGCCCGGCCGCGCCCTCGAGCCGGGCATGGTCATCACCATCGAACCCGGGATTTACATCCTCGACGAAAACATCGGCGTGCGCATCGAGGACGACATCCTGGTCACGGAAACCGGCGCGAAAAATCTCACCGCGCGCGTGCCGCGCACCGTCGAGGAAATCGAAAAGTTGATGGCCGAGGCAAAGAAGAACCGCGGGAAGGAAAGGGACTAGGCGCTAGGTGCCGGGTGATAGGTGATTGTTGTCAGCTGGCCTGGCGAGGGCGAACGATTTTCGGTTTTCGAATGTTTTTGCTCGCCGCTCATCACTCCTTACTCGCTTTTATCTTTTCATTTGCCAACCAGCTTGTAGGTGACGATTTGCGCGCTCTTCAGCAGCCGCAACTGCGGCCGCAAATCGTAGTTCTCTTCGAGTGTGATGATTTCGCCCTGTGACGTGAGCCAGGCTTCGACGCTCTGCGATGGCGGCAGCGCCGATTGGCACACGGGTGCGGCGCCGTCCAGGCGCCACAGCACAATCATGGAATCGCGCTGGTCGCTCAACATGACGCTGCGTTTCCAGCGGCTGTAGCGCGAGAATTGTCCCACGGCAAGCCCGGCGGTTTCGTTGACGCGCAGCCGGTGATATTCGCTCGAGCCAGCGTCACTCTTCGACTCGCGGGTCTGCTTTCCGGTATCCGCATCGAGCCACACCAGCCGCTTGCCCAGTGCGATGAGCGAGCGCCCGTCTGCGGACCACTGGAAATCTTCGGCGGAGAGCTTTGTTTCCCAGCGGGTCAGGCCGCTGACCGGCGAACGCACCGACAGGTGCGCTTTGCCCGGCCAGCGCGTGGGGCGGCGCAGCAGCGCAAACCATTTCGCGTCGGGCGAAAGCTCGATGTCCGTCCAGGCGTCGGAAGAATCGACGGCCATCGGTACACTGCGCACGAATTTCCCCGTCGCCGCTTCGTAAAGCCGCACCTCGACACCTTTCTTGGCATTGGCTTCCGCCAGGTAGGATTCCGGCGGCCAGAAGAGGACCGCCAGCGTATCCGCGGCGAGCGAAAACTTGCCTGGATAGGTTTGCCGCTCAGGGTCCACGCCCACCTGGTAGCGGATGAGTCCCGTGGCCACATCCACCACCCAGATGGCCCCCGTGGTGCGGATGGCCAGAAGATCGCCGTTCGGAGAAAAGACGGCGTCGAGCACGCGCCAGGTGACGCCGGGGGGAAGCGCCGGCGGGACGAGTTCGAGGCGGTGCGACTCGCCTGTGGCACGCGGCCGAAGTGTCACTTCGCCGCCGCGATTCGTGTGCACATAGAGTGCCAGCCAGCGCCCGTCCGGCGAAACCGCCAAGCCTGTGCCCGCGGCCACCTCTTCGCGCGATGCGACACTTACCGCAGCGCAGGGGGAAAGCGCCGTCTGCGGCACCACGGTATCTTGCGCCGCAACAGGGGCCGGGCACGCCAGCAGAACCAGGCCAGCGGCAGCACCCACCAGGAATCCAAGAAAACGCGGAAATGAAGCACGCATGGCGACCCTCTAGTTTGACCAATTCCGCGGCCCGCGGCTATAATGTTTTTTGGCGATTTGGTGTACTCTGCACCGCGTCCAG
>JACOSF010000333.1 GCA_016179005.1 Acidobacteriota bacterium
AAGACTGACGAATCGCTGAAAGCGTACGTGAAAGTGCTGCGCGAGAAAGTCGTCGGCGCGAAGGAGGGCGAGGACGAGCCCATCGTCGGCTACCCGATCGGACGCGAGGCATTGCTGCAGGACCTGGCCAGCGAAATGATCGCCTACACACCCGAAGAGCTCGTCGGCATCGCCGAGCGCGAGTTCGCCTGGTGCGAAGCGGAAATGAAGAAGGCCTCGCAAGCCATGGGACTGGGCGACGACTGGAAGGCGGCGGTGGAGAAAGTGAAGTTGCTGCACGTTGAGCCGGGCAAACAGCCGGACCTGATCCGCGACCTCGCGCTCGAAGCCATCGAGTACGTGGAAAAACGCGACCTGGTGACCGTGCCGCCACTGGCGCGGGACATCTGGCGCATCGAGATGATGTCGCCGGAGCGGCAGAAGGAGAGCCCGTTCTTCCTCGGCGGCGAAGTAATCCTCGTGTCCTACCCCACGGACACCATGTCGCAGGAAGACAAACTGATGAGCATGCGCGGCAACAATATTCATTTCGCGCGCGCCACCGTATTCCACGAGCTGATCCCCGGCCACCACCTGCAAGGCTTCATGACCGACCGCTACAACGCGCACCGGCGCGCGTTCGCCACGCCGTTCTGGACGGAGGGCTGGTCGCTCTACTGGGAGATGCTGCTGTGGGACATGGGCTTTCCGGTGACGCCGGAAAAAAAAGTGGGCATGCTCTTCTGGCGGATGCACCGCTGCGCGCGGATTATTTTTTCGCTGGGCTTCCACCTTGGCACGATGACGCCGCAGCAGTGCATTGATTTTCTGGTGGACCGCGTGGGACACGAGCGCGCCAACGCCACGGCCGAAGTGCGGCGCTCGTTCAACGGCAGCTACGCCCCGCTCTACCAGATCGCCTACATGATGGGCGCGCTGCAATTCCGCGCGCTGCACAAGGAGCTGGTGGACTCCGGAAAAATGACCAACCGCGAATTCCACGACGCCATCCTCAAAGGCGGGCGCATTCCCGTAGAGATGGTACGCGCTATGCTAACGAAGCAGCCGCCGGTGCGCGACTTCGCGCCGACATGGAAATTTGCGGGAGAGGCTTCGACCAAGCGCTAGGCTTCTGCAAAGAAGAAAGACAACCGATGGCGGGAGGAATGGGCGCTACAGAGAAAGCGACCAGGGCCGGCCGTCGAAGTGCTGCGGAAGCTGCAAGCCGAAGAGATCGAGGATGGTGGGAGCAATGTCGGCGATGGAGTGGCGTTCGCCCTGAATTTTCCAGTTGGAAAAAAGCACGCCGGGGACGGCCAGGGGGTCGATACAGTGGTCGCCGCTCCAGGCTTTGCGGTTGTCTTCGAAGGCGGCGCCCTTCACTTCGCCCTTCACGGTTTCCCACGAAGCGCGAAAGCCGGGCGCGTAGCCGAGGATCAGGTCGGGTGAGTTTTCCGTGTAGGGGCCGCCATAGGCGGCATCGCGATCGGCAACGTCGCGGATGGCGACGCGGCCGGACTGCGCATCCACGAGGCCGCGCAGTTTTTCGAGAAGCTCTCTTTTGAGCGCGCCAGCTTCCTGGCCCGGAGAGACAATACCTTGACGTTCCCTGCCCCGCTGGTTGAGGTAGAGGCCGTTCAGGCCCATGCCGTAGGCGCGCGTGCGGGACCAGTCCACTTCGGCAAACCACTCGCCGCTTTCCCGCTGGCCTTCCTTCAGCGCGAGATAGCCGTTCTGGTACAGCCAAGCATTCAGATTGAAGCCGCGCTCGAAGGACTTGAAGCCGTGGTCGGAGACGACGAGAAAAAGCGTCTCCGCATCGAGCTTTTCGCGGATGCGGCCAATCATGGCGTCCATGCGCCGATAGAGATCTTCGATGACGAGGCCCGGTGGCGTGCCGAGAGAATCGCACACAGGGTACGCATTGGCGGCCGGATGTCCGGGAACGGTATGGCGCCAGAACATGTGCTGGACGCGGTCGGTGACGTCAAAGACGCAAACGCAGACGCCCTGCGGAGTTTTCTCGAGGGCGTCGAAGAATTGGCGTTCGCGCTCGGCGTGGATCAAGTAGCACTGCTCGAGGAACGAGGCATCGTCAAGGACGTGC
>JACOSF010000334.1 GCA_016179005.1 Acidobacteriota bacterium
CCGCTGGCCGATGCGAGGGAGACAATTGGAACTTTGTTTCCACTTTCCTGCAAGGCCGGGTATTTAGAGACCAGCCTGACGGTGTGACGACACGTGCTGCGACCACCATATATCTTCATTGTTGTCAATGGATTAGCACACAGAAGACCGAATTTCGCGCGCTGGAATGGATGGCATATCAAGTGCTTCTTTGCACCACCGGAAGGGGTATGTGTATCCGAATGCGCCGCTTAAGGAGCGCCAGATGAGATCTAAGTTGTGGCTAGCTCTACTGTGTCTCGCAGCCTCGGGGGCGCTTGTGCCGGCCTCGGCCCAGTCCGACCCGGGATGCCTTTACTCAGCCGATTTTTCGGGTGTGTTTGTGACCCAGCCTGCGGGCATCTTCCTGAACAACCAGGGTGTTTCAGAGATCTACTACCCGTTTGAGACGCCGGATTGGGTACAGATCACCGGGTCAGCGGCACACAATGGCGACGATCTCTATGCGAAGGACTGGAAAAAGAACAGCTCCAGTTCTGCCTCCACCGGTCAGAATGCCTACGCGGCTATTTCCGGGGTGGTGGCCTGCGCGGTCAGCCTTCAGCCGGGACTTTTCGGCAATACGGTTGTGATTTATGACCCCACCTCAGGCTTTGCTCTCCGCTACGCGCACTTGCAGGCATTGAACCCGTCCATCCGGCCCGGCGATGTGGTGGTGGCTGGTCAAACTCTGATCGGAAGAGTTGGGGCCACCGGGCTCAATGGTGGGGACCACCTCCATTTGGCGCTGTACCAGGGTGTAACGCGCATCGCACGAAACCCCGTGGTGTTTGTGCAGTATATGACGGCGGGGGTCGGAACACCGTATGCCGCAGACTTTGCGCTGGTGACCGCGCCTGCCAAACCTCTCGCGGCCTTGTACACCGGGAACTACGCTCTCACCGCCGTGCCCGTTCCCTGGACGCGGCGCAACGTCGCGTCAGACCCTGCCTGTGTCGCCGGCGCTGTGGATACCACCGTGGCCATCAACGGATCCAATGTCTACGAGATCGAAGATGCCAATAGCTCTTGCAGCCGGTGGTTCACACGCAACCATGCGCTGGACTTCAACGACGATGCCACCATGCAATGGAGGTTGAAAGTGGTGGCCTCCACGCAGCCCGGCGCTTTGGTCGCCGGATTTGTGGATGGGAACAAGATTCTTTATGTCGGGCATACGCCGTCCCTGGTGGGATTTCTCTTTGTGGATCCCTCCACTGGTGTCGAAAACTTCCTGCCCGGGGCCTTCTTCCTGGACGCCAGCGCATTCCACACGTATCGGATTGTCAAGAACGCTGACGTGGACGCGCAGCTCTACGTTGACGACATACTGGTGCAGACAGTGCCCTACAGTTCGCTGACCACCTTTTCCGCAAACTACCGGCAGTTCTTCGGTGCCCGCTCGCGGCCCGAGCAGTCGCACAGCGTGTGGGACTATCTCTTCTATATCATCACGCCGCGGCCCTGAAAGATCCTGTCCAGCCTTAATTTTCCAGGCCGAGGGTGCGCATTCTTGAGAGCAGGGTCTTGCAGGAGACGCCGAGTCTCTCTGCGGCACGACTCCTGTTCCATTTGTATTCCCGAAGCGCAGTTTCGATTTTGATGCGTTCGGCAAGCTGCGCTCCCGCACTCCAGAGGGCGCAACGGAAGACAAAGAGACACGGGCCGATCTTCCCGACACAAGACGCCGGGACCCGCCTACGGCGGGCGAACGACCGCCCCTACAGAAAGCCCACGGAATAAAATCCAGGAAACAAAAGCAGGAGGCGGGGGCATAAAGCCCCCGCTACAACGCCAAGCGGGCGCAGCAATCCCGATGCTTCGGGAGCGCCCCTACATTCTACAAAAGACACAGATGCCGGCCTAAAGGCCGCCCCTACGAATTAGAAACGGAAGAGGTAGGAGAATTTGACGAAGAACTGGCGGCCGTCGTTGATGAAGGTGTTGCGGGTGCGGGCGAAATTGCCGGAAGGGAGGACGGTGAGAGAGGGGTCGAGGTTCTGCAAATTGCTGTTGTAGCCGATGTAGAGAGCGGTACCGGGGTGGAGGAGATAGGTGACGAGGAAATCGTAGTTCATGTTTTTGGTGGTTTGCAGCGAGGTGTTAGCGCCGTTGGCGAGC
>JACOSF010000335.1 GCA_016179005.1 Acidobacteriota bacterium
GAGACAATCGCGGAGAAAAGGAAGACGATGGGTATGAGGACGCTGGACCACCAGGGATTGGCCTTGACCGAACCGAAGATGAACCCCACATACCCGTGCAGCAGGAAGGCAGAGGGAATGCCGATGATGGTGATGAGTCGCCCGGCCCGATGATCAAAGCGCAGGGACTGGGGAGAGATGTCGGTGGCCCCCAGCGTCAGCAGCCGATGGATCCAGCGCCGCACTCCGGTCTCCTGATTGGACCAGAGCACCAGGTCTTTGCGATAGTCGAACCAGATTTCCAACAGCAGAACGACCATCAGATACCAGGCGTACACGAAGCCGAACATGGCCATAGCCGAATTGACGTTGGGGGTGAAAAAGATCTCAAAAGCCCGCTCCGGGTGGCCGAGGTGTGCGAGCAAGGGAAGCGGAGCCACGATCAGGTAGGCCAGGGCGGTCAGCAGCGCCAGGCGGTAGGTAGGCTGCATCTCCTTCACGTCGAATACCCGCACCAGCGAGGCCAAGATGAAGGCGCCAGCCACCAGCCCGGTGATGTAAGGATAGACCACAATCAGCAGACCCCATTGCAGCTCCACCTCATTCGGGTAGATATAGCCGGTCACCTGGCGCAGAATCTCTTGAAAGGGCTCCACAGCTAGCGCACCTCCTCGTCCAAGTTGGCATAGTAGACCTTGGGCTTGGTGTTCAAGTGGCCCTTCAGTGTGTGAATCTTGTGCCGACGAGTGAAACGCACCAGCGGGCTGCTGCGCTGCTGGATCTCGCCGAAGACGCGGGCCCCCGTCGGGCAGACTTCCACGCAGGCGGGGAGGAGCCCGCGTACCAGGCGGTGGTAGCAGAAGGTGCATTTCTCAGCCGTGCGGGTGCGCGGGTCGATGAAGCGGGCGCCGTACGGACATGCTTGGACACAATAGCGGCAGCCAATGCAGTATTCCTGGTCCACCAGCACAACGCCATCCTCGGTCTTAAAGGTCGCGCCCACCGGACAGACCTGCACGCAGGGGGGATTGTCGCAATGGTTGCAGAGCTTGGGGACAAAAAAAGTGCGCAGAATCCCCTTCTCGCTATGCGTAGGGGGGAAGCCGGACATGCCGCCGTTGGGGCTGTCCACCAGAGTTTCCCCTTCGGGAGTGACCACGTAGCGCTCCACCCAGGTGCGGAAGTAAAAAGGTTCCCTGGGAACATCGTTTTCGGTTTTGCAGGCGTCCACGCACCGGCCGCAGCCGATACACCGGTCCACGTCCACTCCCATCCCGTAGTAGTGTTCCTTCGGGTTGTACGGGGTGTCGCCAGCCGCAAAGGCCGCCACCTCCGCGGCGCGCAGGCTCAACAACAGAAGCGGCGCGGCCAACGAGCAGGTGGTCAGGAACTCCCGCCGGCTATCGGAGATCTCTTCCAACGGTTCGCGGGCAGGTTGTTTTTGCTCTTCCATCAGCGCGCCTCGGGCAGGTGTGGATAGTGGCACTGCCAGCACACGTAGCGCCCGCCATGAGTTTCCAGATTGATGCGAGGAACATTCTTCGGGGCGCGGGCATTCTGCGCGTGGCAGCCGCCGCAGAATTCGCGGGTGAGGGGCTTCTCGGGGCGCACCTCTCGCGGCTTGATTTTGTGCTGGAGCGGAGTCTTGTGGCACTGCGTGCAATCCAGCAGGGCGTGATGCGAAAGCGCCTTTGTGCGCGCGATTTCGCCATGGCACGCGCTGCATTCTCCTGGTACGTGGGGAGGCTCAGGTTGATGCGGATTGTGGCAGGTGATGCAGGGCTTCAGCGGATTGTGCGCCACGGGGTCAATTTGTGGGAAGCCGGTGGGACGGCTCGGGTCATAGCCATGGCAAAGGGGGCAATAGCCCCTCTCGCGAGGCGCCGGCAACTTGTTCTCCGTGGGTGATTCTGTGTGCGCCACGGCTGGCCCGTGGCAGACCTCGCAAGCCACCGTCTGATGGCGCGCGTTTCGGTGGACGGAGGCAATTTCGTCGTGGCACACGCCGCACGCTTCGCGCCCCGCATACCGTACGGGGAGCCTCTCAATAGTCACTACGGCGGCGGCGCGATAGTGACCTCTTTCGCCGAATGTCGGGGGCAAGAGAAAATGCCGCGCTGCGACGAGTCCGCCTATGAACACAGCAAAGACGACGAGCAAGCTCTTTAGCTGTTGGGGCATGAGGTGCGAACCTAAGTCATCTATCGATGGCAATCATCGTGCCAATCCGGCATCTAGAGCTGTCGGTATCTCTTTGATAGTAGTGATCGTTCCGGAAAAATCTGGAAGCCGAGATGAAGAATCCAGAAATTGTGGTATTTGGCACAACGGACGCGCTATCTGGCGCGAGGCTCCAGATTGATATCCCGACCAAATCATCCAGATAACCAGGGCTTGACGTGCGCATGGGTTTGTTTTGTCCACTACGGCACCAAGCGCGAAAAGGAGAGGAACTTCGTCTTTCCTCGCGCCCCGGTGCCGGCCACGGGTGAGTAGTAATAGTAGAAGTTGGCCTCCACGCGCACCTGCCTCGCCCGGGGCACTTTGAAGGAAAACGTCTCCGCCCGCACTTCGTCCGCGGCCAGGCGCGTATCGCTCAGGACTTTGGCGCCCTTGAGAAACGCAAAGTGCTCGTGTTGAATGGGTGTTCCGTTCTGATCGGCGACGATGCGGGAGTAGATGCGTTCCTCGCTGTATTGCACGCCGCCATAAGGCTCGGCGCGCACCTCGAGAATCAGTTGGCGCAGAGGCGACCCAGTCGGGACATGGTGGCCCGCTCCGGCATTCTTCACCTTCACCGTGATCTTCAGTCGGTCGCCCTCGCGTTCTGTGTACAGGCTGGCCTTGATCGCCCGGTTCAATTGGTCGATGGAATGGCTGCCGGGCATCTGATGTAGATTGATTTCTTTCGACTCCGTGCGCTTCACGCGCGGGTCCACCACATTCCCGCGGATGGTGTACATGTGACATGTCTGGCAACTCTGTTCTTCTTTCGCGTAGCGGCTGTTCTTCCACTCGGTGTAGGTGGTCAGAACAGACAGGCCCTGCGCGTTGCGGAATTCGTGACAGGAGATGCAGGCTAACGAGGTTGTATGTACAGGAGAAAACACCGTGCCATGGACCGGCGATGCGGCATTCCTGGACGGCCCGCTCTTCACCTGCGTGAACTCGACCCTGGCCCGGGGATTCATCGCCGTGGTGGACACTTCCCGGATCGAATGGCAATAATCACAGGTGACGCCTTCCCAGCTCACCTTGCGGACCAGTCCGAGGTCATCCACATATACGGCGATCGGGGAATGGCAGTCCAGGCACACCTTGCGCGCCTGGCTGCCGAATTCCGCTTCGGCCAGCTTCAGAGCGTCCTGAAACAGCCAGCTTTCCATGGAGGTGGCATGGGCGGAGTTTTTCCAGCCGTCGTAGATTGCGCGGTGACAGTCGCCACAAGCTGGAGCGGCACTCGGCGTTTGGAGTTCACCACCAAAGACGGAAAACGAGAGGAGCACGAACAAGAGGAAGCCGGGCACGGACATCCGTCACCCCCAGGTGAGGTTCAAGATGCAGATGGGTCCACCGTGCTGCAAGCATTCTTGTTTGCGGCAGCACGTGTCCATGACGCGGCGCGTGCAGATTCTAACTCAACCAGGTGCGCTACCTAACTACATTTTCTGCCACACTCAGGAGAAAGTGGATGGGAACACGATTGGCAGAAAGCTCCAAAGCAAGGCACGTCAGCAGGGTGAGATGGTAGGCCCGTGCGGGCTCGAACCGCAGACCTCCTGCGTGTCAAGCAGGCGCTCTAACCAACTGAGCTACGGGCCTACAAACCAATCCTCATTTTAGCATAGCCTCAACGGTTCGGAGCCCGCCCCGAGGGTTCGGCGCAGGCACAGGCCTACCACCTCCAAACCCTCTCAAGCTCCCTGCTCTGTGAAGACGTCAATTGCTCGCTCTTCGGATCTTCAGCCGCCACGAAGTAGCATGCCGAGCAAATACTGGAAGGCAATTCCTACAATGAATGCGATCCCAAACGCTTGCATGCGCTCGATGCCGTCCACTTCTTCAAAAACAAACATGAGGACAGCAATGCCCCACAGTCCGCCAATGAAAATCCC
>JACOSF010000343.1 GCA_016179005.1 Acidobacteriota bacterium
CGTCATGTTCGTCATGTCCGCCTGGTCCGTCGGCATCATGATTGACCGCGCGCTCATGTTCGGGGCCGCCCGCAAGCAGTCCCGCATCTTCGTCCAGCAGGTTGCCGGCGCGCTGCGCGAGGGCAAGCTCGATGAAGCCATTTCCATCGCCGAGCGCAACAAGAAGTCGCACATCGCCAAGGTGGTCGCCACCGGCCTCTCCGAATTCCAATCTGCGGCCTCCCAGGTCGCTGAACAGGAAGTCGTGGACGCCGCCAAGCGCGGCCTCGAGCGCTCCGTGGCCATTGTCCACGCTGAGCTCAAGCGCGGCCTTTCCGGCCTCGCTACCATCGGCTCCACCGCGCCCTTCGTCGGCCTGTTCGGCACGGTCATCGGCATCATCAACGCCTTCAAGGGTATTTCCACGGAGAAGGCCACCGGTCTTGCCGCCGTCGCCGGCGGTATCGCCGAAGCTCTGGTCACCACCGCCATCGGTCTGTTCGTCGCCGTCCCGGCCGTGTGGGCCTACAACTACTTCACCAACAAGGTGGAGTCCTTCGACGTGGAGATGGACAACTCCTCCATGGAGCTGATCAACTATTTCATCACGCGGCGTGCCGCAAGGAAGTAAGCCATGGCCTACAAGCCAAAAGCGCCGCCGGTCATTGCCACACCCAACGTCATCCCCATGGCCGACGTCATGCTGGTGATGCTCATCATCTTCATCGTGGTCACCCCCATGTTGCAGAAGGGTGTCTCCGTGGAGCTCGCTGCGGTGGACAACCCCAGCGAAATGAAGGAAGCCGATAAGGAAGACGCCATTGTCGTGGCCGTCATGCGCGGCGGCGAAATCTATATCGGCAAAACCAAAGTCGCCAAGGATCAGATCACCCAGATGGTCCGCGACCAGCTCACCGGCAGGCTCGACAAGACCGTCTTCGTCAAGTCCGACGGTCGCGCCCACTACGGCGTGGTCGTCGGCGTGGTGGACGAAGTCCGTGCCGCCGGCGTGGATCAGCTCGGTCTGCTCACTGAGAAGATCAAGGAAAAGGCCGGCGCGCCTCCGCCACCCGGCGGTGGCGGTAATTAACTCCGTAGGACAGGCTTTCTAGCCTGTCCACTTGGCGCGTTGCGAATTTCGACTTTCGGAATTCGCGCTCGCTCAACGACGCCGGCCGGGATGCCGGCAATGAATAGACCGTTCTCAAGCGGTCCATTTGCATCAGGGAGCAACGCTTATGGGAATTTCATTAGGTGGCGGTAAAGGGACCATCGCGGAACCCAACGTGATTCCGCTCATTGATATTTTGCTTGTGCTCATCATCATCTTCATGGCCATCAACCCGACCACGCCCAGGGGCCTGGAAGCCCTCGTGCCTCAGCCCAATCCCAACAAGGAGCAGCCCAGCCAGGACATCCTTCAGAAAACGGTCGTCGTGCAGGTGCTGTGCGCCTCCAAAAGCGCCGAGCGCTGCCTGGTCACCACGCTCAAGATCAACGAAGAGCCGCACACCTGGGCGACACTCGGCCCGCGCATCGAGGAAATCTTCAAGCAGCGCGCCGAAAAGATCGCCTTCGTCAAGGGCGATCCGGAAGTGCTGTTCAACGAGGTGGCTCGCGCCATTGACATCATGCGCACCTCCGGCGTGGGCAAGGTCGGCCTGATCACCGCCAAGATCGAGGCCGGCGAGTAGTTTGTAGCGGCGGCTTTACGCCGCCGCCGTAGCACAGGCTTCTACTGGTCCCCAGGGGTTCCAAGGGAGCCTGTGCGGCTAGGTTGCCGCCCTGGCAGTTGCTAGTCACGAGCCGCTTCCAGCCGGTCCAGTTGGTTTTTTCTTGAGTCGTTCGGTTGCCATTTTCAGCACCAGCGGTCTTCGGCGGGACCCGCTCGGCGGGACCCGCCCCACCACCAAGGAGAGCAGGTATGCAGCGGATTTCGCGCAGCCATTTCGCCTTCATCCTGATTGTTCTGCTGGCCGTTACCTCGGCTGGCTGCAACAAGCTGAGAGCCCGCGACTACCTCAACAAGGGCGTCGCCGCCTACAAGGCCGGCAGCTTCGACCGCGCCATCGAGATGTTCAAGCTGGCCAAGGAAGCCGACCCCACGCTTCTCAACGCCCAGCTCTATCTCGCCACGGCCTATGCCAGCCAATACATTCCCGGAGCTTCCTCGGAAGACAACGTTGATAAAGGCAAGCAGGCCATCGCGGAATTTCAGGGCGTTCTTCAGGCCGATGCCAATAATCTCTCGGCCATTGACGGCATTGGCTCCATCCTCTTCCAGATGGCCGGCCAGCCCTTCGACGAAAAGAAAATGGCGGAGTCCCGCTCCTATCACGAGAAGCACATCCAGCTCGACCCCACCGCCAAGGAGCCTTACTACTGGGTCGGCGTGATCAACTGGACCCTCTCCTATCGCGCCAATGCCGGCTTCCGCAGGGCCTGGAACGATGCCAACCCGCGCAAGACCATCAAGGACGAGCAGCCCATGCCCGACAAGGTCCGCGCCGAGTTCCAGGAAAAGTACGGCGCCGTTGTCGAGGACGGCATTAAGCAGCTCAAGCAGGCCATCGTGGTCGCCCCCGATTACGAGGACGCCATGGCCTACCTCAATCTCCTCTATCGCCAGCGTGCCGATATGGCCGCCACTCCGCAGGAGCGCGAGGAATATCTCACCCAGGCCGACGCCCTCGTGGACAAGGTCAAGGAAATCAAGCAGAAGAAGTCTGAGGCCCCAACCCCCACGCCATAAGAATTCTTCCACCTCCGCATACGGCCCCGGCTCTTTCCGCCGGGGCCGTTTTTTTTCGGGCTCGCGCCCCGCAGTACTGTCATCCTGAACGAAGTCCCGACCCGGTCGGGACGGAGTGGCCGAAGGGCCCTGAGGCTCTCCATCGGGGTCGTTTTTTTTCGGGCTCGCGCTCCGCAGTCCTGTCGTCCTAAGGGCCGATGGTCCCGCTCTGCGGGATGGGCTTGAAGGATTTCACTGAAACTCTGCCACTCTGGAACTCCGTAACTCTTCAACTCTTTTATTTGTGTTTATCTGTGTTCATCTGCGGTTCCAGATGCTTTCCGTGCCTCTTCCGGGCACCATCCGCACTTCCCGGTGTCTAATCAAATGAAGGGGGCCCCATGGGATTGACTGTCGGAAACGGTAAGGGGTCCATCGCTGACCCCAACATTGTGCCGCTCATTGATATTCTGCTCGTGATGATCATCATCTTCATGGCCATCACGCCGACCGTGCCGAAAGGCCACATGGCGCAGCTGCCCCAACCCGCCGAGAAAATCGAAGCGCCCAAAGTCCCGGACAACACAGCCGTCGTCGTCGAGGTTCTCGCCGGCGGCGCTCTGCGGATGAACGGCGAGCCGCACACCTGGACCTCGCTGGGCCCGCGTCTCGACGCTATCTTCAAGCAGCGCGCGCCAAAGGTCGCCTTCGTCCAGGGCGAGAACGCTGTTCTTTTTCAGGACGTCGCTCGCGCCATTGACATCATGCGCTCCAGCGGCGTGGACCGCGTCGGCCTGCTCACCGCAAAAATCACCACAGGCCACTAACTTTTCCAGCCGCAACCTTCCAACCTTCCAACTTTCCAACGTCCTAACAGGGTTTCAGGCTCTCTCTTCAATCACTAAATCACCATTCACTCAATCGCTCAATATGGCCCGTTTCTCTACACCCTACACCCGACACCCTGCACCCTTTCCTAACAGCCACGAGTCACTCTAGAATAAGCCATGGCTCCACAGCGCCATCCCGCGACTTCTCGCTCCGCCCGCCACGCAGTGGACTCGCGTTTCGCCGAGCTGCTCGAAAAACTCAGTCACGGCCGCTCCGCCGATTCTCTCGACCTGGTGCGTCGCGCCTACGATTTCGCCGCCGAGCAGCATCAGTCCCAGGTGCGCGAGTCCGGCGAGCCGTTCATGTCCCATCCCGTCGAGGTCGCGCACATCCTCGCGGACATGAAGCTCGACTCCACCACGGTCTGCGCCGCGCTGCTCCACGACATTGTCGAAGACACCAGGATCCCCATCGAGAAAATTTCCGAGTCCTTCGGCCCCGATGTGGCCCGCCTCGTCGCCGGCACCACTAAGATCAGCCGCATCGAATTCCTCACCCCGGAGACGCGCCAGGCGGAGAACGTCCGCAAAATGCTTCTCGCCATGGTGGACGACGTGCGCGTCGTGGTGGTCAAGCTCGCCGACCGCCTGCACAACATGCGCACGCTCCATTTCCTCGAGACCGAAAGCCAGCAGCGCATCGCCCGCGAAACGCTCGATATTTACGCGCCCATCGCCCACCGTCTCGGCATGGGCCGCATCCGCGGCGAGCTCGAAGACTCCGCCTTCAGCTATCTCGAGCCCGCCTCCTGCCTCGAACTCCAGAAGCGCGTCGCTTCGAAGTCCAAGGCCCACGACAAATTCCTGCATGGCGTCCAGGAAATCATCCGCAAGAAACTCGTCGAGGCCGGGGTTCCCGCGGAAGTCGAAGGCCGCATCAAGCGCCTCTACTCCATCCACCAGAAACTCTCCCGCGCCCAGCGTTCTCTCGACCAGATTTACGACCTCCTCGCCATCCGCGTCATCACCGACACGGTGCGCAATTGCTACGCCGCCCTCGGCGTAATTCATCAGGTGTGGCGTCCCGTCCCCGGCCGTTTCAAGGACTACATCGCCATGCCCCGGCCCAACCTCTATCAGTCGCTGCACACCACCGTGCTCCATCAGGGCCAG
>JACOSF010000093.1 GCA_016179005.1 Acidobacteriota bacterium
GATATGGCGATGAAATTCTAACGGATGTTTTCCGGGAGAGAGCGATTCCATGCGAATTATTGTCGTAGGCTACGGCCGGCTGGGCTCGCAGGTGGTGAAGCACCTGGACACGCAGCAGAACGAAGTGATCGTGATCGACAAACAGCGCGAGCTGCTGCGTCGTCCGGACCGCGATCCCAATGTTCGCTTCATGGCGGGGAACGCCACGGACCCCGACCTGCTGCGCGAAGCGGGCGCCGAGCAAGCCGGCGCGCTGTTTGCGCTCACGCGCGATGAAAACACCAACCTCATGGTGGCCCAGGTGGCCCGCACGGTCTTCAACATTCCCAAAGTGATGGCCGTGGTCTATGACCCGGCCCGCGAGCCGAGCTACCGAGCCGCGGGCATCGAGACGATGGCACTCACCGTGGCCGGCGCGGAATTCCTTGTCGGGCAGCTTGCTGCCGAGCCGCCGAAGGACTTCACGCAAGTGTGGGAGCGCGCGCACGGGCATGCCGCCGAAGCTCCGGTGACGCCGGCACGCGAAGCCAGCGGGCCCATGTACGTGATCGTGGTGGGCGGCGGGCGCGTGGGCTACTTCCTGGCGCGCGCCTTGCTGGAGAACAACGTCGAAGTAACCATCATCGAGTCGAGCAAAGAGATTTTCGACCTCGTGTCGCAGCAGGTGGATTGCCCGGTGATTTACGGCGACGGATCTTCGACGACGGTGCTGGAAATGGCCGGCGCGCGGCGCGCCAATGTGTTTGTGGCGGTGACCAACCACGACCAGGACAACCTGATCGCCTGTCAACTTGCCAAACAGGAATTCGGGGTGCCCAAGACCATTTCACGCGTGAAAAACCCCGCGAACGAAGCGCTCATGCAGCAACTGGGCGTGGACATCACGGTCAGCTCCACGGCCATCATTACCGGCGCCATTCAGAGCGAGCTGCCGCACACGCGCATCCGCCAGGTGCTCGACCTGCGGACGGGACAGCTCGAAATCATGGAATACCGTCTGGATGGAAATTCGCCGGTGGTGGGCAAACAGCTCCGCAACCAGACGTTTCCCGCGGAATGCAACATTGTCACCATCTTCCGAAAAGGCGAACCCATCGTGCCGCGCGGGGACACCGTTTTCCAGAGCGGGGACGTGGTGCTCATTTTGGTCAAGCTCCCCTCTGAGCCCGAGATTCGCAAACTTTTGCTGGGAGCGTAGAGCGGACTGAGAATCTTACATTTTCTCGGGCGCTTCGATTCCGAGCAACTCCAACGCCTTTATCAAACGATTCATCACCTGGGATGTCAGGAGCAAGAGGAATGTTTTGCGGGCCGGGTCTTCTTCCGAGAGAATGTGGTGCTTGTGATAGAAGTTGTTGAACGCCTGCGCAAGCTGAAAGGCATATTTCGCGATGAAGGCAGGTTCCTGAGCATTCACGGCCGCATCCGCCTGCCAGTCAAGCGAGCCCGCCAGCAGAGCCAATTCCCACAGTTCGTTCCCTTCCGGTTTGTCGAGAAACATCTGGAATTCCTTCAATCCCACACCGTCCGGCAACTCGCGAAAATCATTGACCTTGGGGGAATATTGCTCGAAGAACTTGCGAAAAATGTTCCGAGCGCGAACGACGGCATACTGGCAGTACGGCCCGGTCTCGCCTTCAAAACTCAGCGCGTCATTGAAATCAAAAGCGATCACCGTGTTGCGCGTAAATTTCAAAAGGAAATAGCGGAGAGCGCCGATGGCGATGCAGTGGGCGATACGCGAGCGGTCCTCTTCCAGCGCGTCGGGGTGGCGCTTGTCCACTTCGGCGCGGGCGTTAGCTTCGAGGCGGTCGAGAAGATCGTCGGCCTTCACGCCAAGGCCTTTCCGCCCGCTCACTTCCACGTACGGCTTTTTGGCTTCCTCGGGCGGGATTTCGTAGCCCATTTCCGCGGCGCAGCGTGGCGTGAGCGCAACTTTCTCATACGCAAAATGCACGGAGCGGTCCGCTTGCGACGTGAAGCCCAGCGCGCGCAAACCGGCGAACACGACGTTCTGCAAATAGGATTGCCGGGAGTCAATCACGTTGAAGACACGCGCGCCGCGGCCAAATTCTGGCGCGCGCGACTCGCCGGCACCGGACGCGCTCACCCAGGCGACGTGGCCGTCGGGATACGTTTGGAACTTCCGGTAATGGAAATCTTTTCCCAGCAGGCCGAACTTCCACATCTGGTAGGCAATGTCTTTTCCGACGTAGGTTACCGTGCCGTTGGACCGGACGATAATTTTGGCGTCGTCGTCGGCGGTGGCGTCGGCGTCTTCCGAGAGAGGCATCACCCAGCAGCCGGCATTTTTGCCGGATGCCGCAAGCTGAATTGCTTTGCGTTCCTTGAGCATCTGGAACGCGGCATCCCAGAATTTCAGGTGGAGGATGTCGCTTTCGCGGGGCAGGACGTCGTAACGCACGCCGAGGCGGTCCATGGTGCGCAGGTGGCAACGGACAATGGCCTCGGCGACGATGCGGCCGATTTCGGCGGATGGGCCGTGATCCGCTTCAATGGCCTTCAGCGTTTCGCCGCGCAAAGCTTCGTGGGTCTTGTCCTCTTCGTAGTATTGCGTGACGCGCGCGTAGAGGTCCCAGCAGTAGTAATCGAAGCGAGGCAGCGCGGCCAGCGCGCGCACGTCCGCGGGGGTTTTCTTTTCCAAATGCTGGAAGCCGATCACCACGTCGGCGACTTGCACGCCGGTGTTGTCGAGGTAGTTCTGGACTTCAACGCGTTCGCCGGCGTTGCGCAGCAGGCGCACAAAGGTGTCGCCGAGCGCCGCGTTGCGCAGGTGGCCGATGTGCGCAGCTTTGTTGGGATTGATGTTGGTGTGCTCGACGATGGTTTTCGGTGCGCCGGGCGCCGCAGGTTTTTGCGCCGCGCCAGTGGCGGAAAACATGGAATGCGCTACGACATCAAAAAATGCGGCGCGGTCGAGAAAGGCATTCAGATATCCGCCGCCGGCAACTTCCCAGCGGGCTACGCCCTCGATCGGTGGAATTTCGGCGACGATTTCCTGGGCAACCTGGCGGGGCGCGCGTTTCAAGCGCTTGGCCATCTCGAAGCAAACGGGTGAGGCCACTTCGCCCATTTCAATCTTGGGCGGGCGCGAGGCGGGCACGGGCACGTCCAGCTCGTAGCGGCGGCGAATGTGCTCTTTCAATGCCTGTTGAATCCGTTTTTCAATGGCGAGATACAAGGCTTACCTCGAAATTGCGAAAGCAAACGATTATAGGGACATGCCCGCAAACCGTCAAAGGAGCGATGGGTTTGGGCGAAGTTCCGTTTCGATCTGACATCCTACCCCCCGGAGATCATCGACATCGTCAAACAACTGAGCCGGGAGGGGATGCGCGATTCGATGATCGAGATGATGGGGGATCATGGGGCATCATCGCGCCATCGAGCCGCAGCCCGGCAAAACGCAGTCCGGCGAGCCAGTGCGCGCGGCGCCACCGCATCGCAGAGAAGGACAGCGGCAGGCCCAGAAGGCGCAGCATAGCAAAGTGGCAAGGTGGTGTCAACACGTATTTCTTATAGACACTGTCAAAAGCAGGTTGTCCTCGCCACCGCAAAGGCCAAACCAAGTGCAAAGGCAAAGCGGCGTCAAGCCGCCGCTGTCCACATCAAGGCAACGGCTCGATGGCGGCCTCAAGGCCGCCCCTACGAGGCCAGGGCGCACAGGCTGGAAGCCTGTGCTACGAAAAGCGGAAGCGGGAATTTGACAGGTTGAGAGGCGGGCCATAGGATTTTGATTTCGGCATCGGATTCGGCAGACCAATGAACATAGCAGAAGCAAGAACATGGATTGCGCAGGCGCGGTCGGTGGCGGTACTAACCGGCGCGGGAATTTCCGCCGAGAGCGGGCTGCCGACGTTTCGCGGGCCGGGCGGGCTGTGGCGCAATTTCCGGCCGGAACAGTTGGCCACGCCGGAAGCATTCCGCCGGGATCCGCAACTGGTGTGGGAGTGGTACGACTGGCGGCGGAGCGTGCACGCAAAGTGCGAGCCCAATGCCGGGCACCGCGCGCTGGCGGAACTCGAGCAGCGTGTACAGGAATTTCTGTTGATTACGCAAAACGTGGATTCGCTGCACGAGCGCGCTGGGAGCCGGCGGGTCGTCCACCTGCACGGCAGCCTGTGGCGAGTGCGCTGCCTGGTGTGCGGCGGAGAAGAGGACAACACGCAGGTGCCGCTCGATCCGCTGCCGCCGCGATGCGCGTGCGGCGGCATGCTGCGCCCGGACGTGGTGTGGTTCGGCGAATCACTGCCGCAGGCGGCGATCCAGCAGGCCATGGCCGCCGCGCGCGAGGCGGAGGTTTTCCTCGTCGCGGGCACGTCCTCGATGGTCTATCCGGCTGCGGCATTGCCGCACATCGCCATGCAGAATGGCGCGAAGGTGATTGAAGTGAATCTCGAAGCCACGGAGCTGAGCTCGGCGGCGGACATCACACTTCGCGGGAAATGCGGCGATCTTCTTCCGCAGCTTCTGCCTGCCGCTTTCTGACCGCGTTTTGCGTTGTTTGACAGTCATTCGCGCCCAGTCTACTATCCATCGTTTACGGACTCGGCCATGAAGCTCGCTTACTTCGACTGCTTTTCCGGCATCAGCGGAGACATGGTGCTCGGCGCCCTGGTGGACGCGGGCGCGGACATCGCCTGCATCGAAGCAGAGCTGCGCAAACTGCCGCTGACCGGCTGGACGATTTCCGCAGAAAAAGTGAAGCGCAAGGGAATCGGCGCCACGTACGTCCGGGTGGAAACGTCCGAGCAAACCAAACACCGGCACCTGAGCCAGATTTTGGGAATGATTGACGGCGCGGGGCTAGCGCCGCGGGTGGCTCAGCGCGCGCGGACTATTTTTGAATGCCTGGGAGAGGCGGAAGCGCGGATCCATCAGACGCCGATTGAGAAGGTGCACTTCCACGAGGTCGGCGCGGTGGATGCGATTGTGGACATCGTGGGCGCGTGCGTGGGGTTCGAGCTGCTGGGCATCGAAGAGTTCGCTTGCGGGCCGATCAATGTGGGCGCGGGGCGAGTGAATACGGCGCATGGAGTCCTTCCGGTTCCTGCGCCAGCGACCGCGGACATGCTGCGGCAAGCGCCGACGTACTCCACGGGGATCGAAAAGGAATTGGCTACGCCGACGGGCGCGGCCATTCTGGCGGGAACGACGACGAAGTACGGCCCGATGCCGATGATGACGGTGGCGAAAATTGGTTACGGCGCAGGAAGCGCCGAACTGGCCGAGCAGGCGAACGTGCTGCGCATTTTTGTGGGCGAAGCCTGTTCGCGAGAAACTGCGGCGGGTTGGGACGAGACCGTCACGGTGATCGAAGCCAACGTGGACGACATGAACCCGCAAATCTATGGCTACTTCGCGCAGAAGGCGTTCGAGGCCGGCGCTCTCGACGTGTTTTCGACGCCGGTGCAGATGAAAAAGAACCGGCCGGGACTGCTAGTAACGATGGTCTGCGCGCCGGCGACGGCCGACACGCTGGTGGAGCTGATCTTCCGCGAGACGACCACCATCGGCGTCCGCGCGTATGAGGCGCGGCGGCGCATCCTCGCGCGCGAAACCGTTTCGGTGGAAACGCCGCACGGCGTTGTGCGCATGAAGATTGCGCGGCGCAACGGCCACGTGCTGAACGCCGCGCCGGAGTACGATGACTGTAGCCGCATCGCCGCCGAACGCGGGGTGCCGCTCAAGCAGGTGATCGCAGAAGCGGCGCTGGCGTTCGAAAAGCAGCGCGAAAAATAGAAATGCCGAAATTCTATCTGACCACACCGATTTATTACGTCAACGCGCGCCCCCACCTGGGCCATACGTACACGACCGTCATCGCGGACACCATTGCGCGCTACAAGCGCATGCGCGGTTACGAAGTGGTTTTTCTGACCGGGACGGACGAGCACGGTCAAAAAGTGGAGCGCGCAGCGAAGGCGGCAGGCGTAAACCCGCAGACGTATGCGGACCGCATCTCGAGGGAGTACAGCGAACTATGGAAAGAGCTGGACCTTGCGTATGACCGGTTCATCCGCACCACGGAGGACCGCCACGAGCGCGGCGTGCACCGGCTGCTGCAACATGCGCTGGACGCCGGCTACATCTATAAGGGTCACTACGAAGGACAGTATTGCGTGTTCGACGAGCTGTACGTGGACGACCCGACGCCCGGCGCGCCGTGTCCGGATTGCGGGCGTCCCACCGAGCGGATCCGCGAGGAAAATTATTACTTCAAGCTGTCCGCGTTTCAGGAAAGGCTGCTCGAGCTGTACGAAACGCATCCGGAGTTTATCCAGCCGGAGACGCGGCGCAACGAAGTGATGGCTTTCGTGCGGGGCGGCTTGCGCGATCTCTCCATCAGCCGGACGACGCTGAAGTGGGGCGTTCCCTGGCCGGGAGACGACAAGCATGTCTTGTACGTCTGGTACGATGCACTGACGAGCTACATGTCGGGCATCGGCTACGGCGACGACGAAGTGCAGTTCGAGAAATACTGGCCAGCGGACCTCCACCTCATCGGCAAAGAAATTTTGCGGTTCCATGCGGTGTACTGGCCGGCCTTCGTCATGGCGGCGACGGAAAAAGGCGAGCCGCTGGAGCTGCCGAAGCAGATTTTCGCGCATGGCTGGTGGACGTTCGCCGGGGAGAAGATGTCCAAGTCGCGCGGGAATATCGCGCTGCCGCAGCCCATCGCGCAAGTGCTGGGCATCGACGCGCTGCGCTACTTCCTGCTGCGCGAAATGGTCTTCGGGCAAGACAGCAATTTTTCCTACGAGTCTCTGGTGACGCGCTACAACAGCGACCTGGCCAACGGACTGGGTAACCTGGCGAGCCGCGTGCTGACCATGATTCAGAATTACTTCGAGGGCGAGATCCCGGAGCCGTCGGCCGGGGGCGAACGCGAGGTGGCGGTGGCGCGCGCGGCGTCGGGCGCGATCGCGGCGGCACTCGAACAGTACGAGCGCTACGAATTCTCGCGCGCGCTGGAGACTATCTGGGGCGTGATCGCGGAAGTGGACAAGTACCTGGTGGAAAACAAGCCGTGGAAGCTCGCGGAAGATGGCGAGCAGAGAGCGCGGCTGGGGACCATCCTGTACACCGCGGCCGAAGCGCTGCGCATCGTCACGGCGCTGGCACATCCCGTACTGCCGCACACGACGCAGCAAATCTGGCAGCAGCTCGGACAGTTCCGCGCTTTGGCGAGCCTTGCTCTGGACGATCTGAGCTGGGGCGGGCTTGCCGCAGGAACGCGCATCGGCGAGCCGCAAGCGGTTTTCCCGCGCGTCAAAAAAGAAGAAGCGATTGAAAGGATCGAAACCATGGAAGAACAAATCCGCAATCCAGCGCAGCCCGCCGCATCGGCGGCGGCCACTCCCGCGGCGGCGGCACCCGCGAGCCACAAAATCGGCATCGAGGATTTTGCCAAGGTGGAAATGCGCGTCGGGGAAGTGAAGACGGCCGAGCGCGTGGCCGGAGCCGACAAGCTGCTGAAACTGATGGTGGACATCGGTGACGAAGTGCGCCAAATCGTCGCGGGCATCGCCGAGGTGTACAAGCCGGAAGAACTCGTGGGACGAAAAGTGGCGGTGGTGGTGAATTTGCTGCCGCGCAAACTGCGGGGCGTGGAGTCGAACGGAATGATTGTGGCCGCCTCGGTGCCGCCAGACGGCAAGCCCGTGCTGGCCGGATTTTTGGAGGAAGTGCCGGTTGGAGCGAGACTGAAATAGGGGCGGGCACGGCATGCCGTGACCCTACACGCATGAGTGAATCGCTCGAGCTCATTGACTCCCACGCGCATTTGGAATTCTCGCAATTTGATAGCGACCGCGAAGAAATGCTGGCGCGGGCGCAGGCGGCGGGCGTTGCGACGCTGCTGGCGATTGGCAGCGGCAGCGGGCCATCGCGGCTGGATGCGGCGATTCCATTCGCTGAAAAGCATGACTGGATTTACGCGACGATTGGCGTGCATCCGCACGAAGCAAAGCTCGCTACGGAAGAGCACTATTCGCGATTGGATGAGCTGGCGCGACATCCCCGCGTGATTGCCTGGGGTGAGATTGGCCTGGACTACTTTTACGATCATTCCCCGCGCGAGGTGCAGCACTCTGTCTTCCGGCGACAACTGGAACAGGCCCGCGCGGCGCGCCTGCCGATTGTGATTCACTGCCGCGACGCGTGGGCGGACTGCCTGGCGATTCTCGAGGAGGCATGGCGAGGCTCTGGCCTCGGCGGCATCATGCATTGCTTTACGGGCAGCCTCGAGGAAGCGCGGCGGAGCCTGGCGATGGGCTTTGTGGTGTCGTTTGCGGGCAACGTCACCTACCCGAAAGCACAGAACCTGCGCGATGTCGCGCGGGAGCTGCCGCTCGAATCGCTGTTGATCGAAACGGATTCGCCGTTTCTTGCGCCGCAAGGATTGCGGGGAAAACGCAACGAGCCGGCCAACGTGGCCGAAGTAGCGCGAACCCTTGCAAGTGTGAGAAACTTACCGGCATCGGAAATGGCGTCCATTACGGCCGGTAATTTCCGGCGATTTTTCAAGTTAAGCGGGGACGCAC
>JACOSF010000094.1 GCA_016179005.1 Acidobacteriota bacterium
GTGGACGTGTCGGACATGCAGTTCCACACGGCCAGCGCGAGCGAGCGAAACAAAGCGGCGATGGAAGAGTTCGAGGCGGAACTGCGCAACGAGAAGACGCCGGCGGTGCGGCTGGTGAGCGCCCTCCTCTCGGCGGCGGCCACGAAGAAAGCGAGCGACATCCACATCGAACCGCAGGCCATGGGGACGGTGGTGCGCGTGAGGGTGGACGGGGTGCTGCGGGAACTGACGCACATCCCGATGGAAATGCAAAACTCGCTCATCTCGCGTGTAAAGATTCTGTCGGACATGGACATCGCCGAGCGGCGCGTGCCGCAGGACGGGCGGTTCCTGGTGGAAATCGGCGGAAAGCACCTGGACCTGCGTGTCTCCACGCTGCCGACACACTACGGGGAAAAAGTAGTGATGCGGCTGCTGGACCCGAGCGCGACGCGAGTGGGGTTCGGGGAGCTGGGCTTTTCCGAGGAGAACTCGACGACGATACAGAAGGTGCTGAGCAGCCCGCAGGGCATGCTGCTGGTGACGGGGCCGACGGGGTCGGGGAAGAGCACGACGCTGTACGCGGCGCTGCATGCGGTGAGGTCGCCGGGGATCAACATCATCACGGTGGAAGACCCGGTGGAGTACAAGGTCGAAGAAGTGAACCAGGTGCAGGTGAATACGAAGACGGGACTGACCTTCGCGACGTGCCTGCGCTCGATGCTGCGGCAGGATCCGAACGTAATCATGGTGGGAGAGATCCGCGACACGGAGACGGCGGAGATCGCGCTGCAAGCGGCGCAGACGGGACACCTAGTGCTCTCCACGCTGCACACGAACGACGCGGTAGGAGCGATCACGCGGCTGCTGGACCTGAACGTGCCGGCGTTCCTGGTGGCGAACTCGGTGTCGCAGGTGGTGGCGCAACGGCTGGTGCGGAAACTGTGCCGGTGCAAGCAAGAGGAGACGATCAAGCCGGAATACGCGGCGCGGCTGCTGGGTGCGGGGATCGTGGATTTTGAGAGCAAGATGTGGGTGCCGGTGGGCTGCAACGATTGCGAAAATTCCGGATACCGGGGAAGGGTGGGCATCTACGAGGTGCTGGTGTTTGACGAGCGGCTGCGCGCGGCGGTGCGTTCGTCGTCGCGGGACGACGAGATCCGCAGCCTGGCGAGGAGCGGCGGGATGCGCGCCATGCAGGAAGACGCCATGGAAAAAGTGAAGCAGGGCATCACGACGCTCGATGAAGTGATGCGGGTGGTGCCGTTCGAGCACGAAGCCACGCTGCGCTGCCCGGACTGCAGCAAAGGGCTGGCGGCAGCGTTCCTGTTCTGCCCGTTCTGCGGGGCCGGGACGCGGCTGGCGGGCGGGGGACGTCGCGCGGCCGGCGTACAGGCTTCACAAACAGGAGGGTCAGAGTGAAGCCGCGAGAGAAAAGAAAGGCCATGCCGCCGCCGCGGCAGTACGATCGCTACTCGCCGTACCGGGACCTCTCGATGACGTACGAGGGGCGGTCCGAAGAGATCCCGCTGCGCGTGCCGGACCTGTCCATTCACGGGATGTTCATCAATACGCCGCGGATGTTTGCGGAAGGGTCCGTGCTGAAACTAACTTTTAACCTGACGCGGACGGGCTACCCGGTGAGCGCGCGGGGCGAAGTGCGCTACTGCGTGCCGGGCATCGGAGTGGGCGTGGAGTTCGTAGGGATATCCGAAGAAGCGCAGGCGGCCATCGCCGAGGAATTGGAAATGGATGAGGCCGCCGCACGGCGCAGACGATAGCTCCCAGGAAAATCGAAAATCGAAAAACGAAAAGCGGGGAGACGTGTCTCCGGTAGGGGCAGAGTCCCGAAAGGCCGGAACAGCCCCCAAGACCGGAGAGACGGCGAAACACTAGTTGGAAATCTGCGGGGAGATGCTGGCCTCGCGGATGGAGAGGAAGAACTTGCTCCATTCGGCGTGCGCGGGATGCTCGGCGTAGGCCTCGGCGGCGGCGCGGTTCTCGAACTCGATGACGAAGGCGGCGTGATAGTCGCGCGGCTGCATGCGCGTGGCCTTGAGCCAGACATTCTTGATGCCGGGGATCTTGGCGGCCATGTTCTTCACGCCATCGAGGGCCTTCTGCTTGTCGGCGTCGGAGACGCCGTCCTTCCACTTGATCAGCGAGATGTGAATGATGGTCGAGGGCGTGGCGAATTTGTTTTGCGCGGCCGGAGCGCCGGACTGGGCAGCGCCCGCCCGAGCGTATTCCGCGTACGTCATACTAGGTGGGTCACCAATGTAGGCCTTCACGTAATTTACGGGAATAGCGCCATTTAGATTCTGCCCCCCGTAAGTAAAC
>JACOSF010000344.1 GCA_016179005.1 Acidobacteriota bacterium
GACGAGCTCGGCGCCGTCGGAAACCATTCCGGTGGGCCCGGCGACACCGCCGCCCGCGCCTACACTGACGCGGGCGACCAGCGCGGCGCCGGCCAGGCGCGGCGAAATCTGCCGGGCAATCTCCAGCGGCGTGGTGCCGCGAGGCACCTGGCGGGTGGAGCCGTCCGGCAACGTGATTTGAATGGTGTCCATACGCACAGCCCAACGAAAGCTAAAGCATAGAGAGTACAGTCGCTGTGAAAGAGGGTCAAGGCGGGCAGGATAAATGTTGAAGGGTTAAACGTTGAAGAGTTGAAGAGGGCAGAGTTTCAAAATGACAGAGTGCCGGACGGACCGGCTACAGCAGCGTGACGCTGGGGAGACCGGAGAAGGCCTGGTCGGAGGTGACGAATTCGGCGTGCTGGGCGAGAGCGGTGGCGTAGATGATGGCGTCGGCCATGGCAAGTTTCTTCTCGATGCTGATCGTCGCGGAGGCAAGGGCGATTTGCTCGTCCAATGCAATCACGAACGTGCGCAGCGCCACGGACAGAAAGCGATCAGCAATCACTTTCCCTGCCGTGAGCAGAAGTTTCTTGCGGACCTCGTAGAGCACAATGGTAGGGACGAGCAAACGGGATTCATCTTCGAGGAACGGGGCGAACTGCGGCGCTTTGGGGCTTTCGCCGAAGTATTCCACCCAGCCGGAAGAATCCACCAGAACCGGGCTAGAAGCGGTCGCGGCGGTCACGATCGCCTTCCTCCCAGCGAATGCCCTTGGCCATGCCGCGCAATTCGGTGATGGACCTGGGTACCTCCAGGCGAATGCAGCCGTCAATCACGAACATGGACATCTTCTGGCCTGGCTTGAGTTTTAAACGCTCCCGCAGCTCCTTCGGGATCACCACCTGGTATTTGGGGGATACCGTAACCGTTGCCATACGCACCTCGTATCGAATTGTATCGATAAAGAAAGTGTATGTCAACCCCAAAGCCGAAATGCAAAGAGGAAACCACAGAACGGAATGCAGAAGCTCGTTTTGTCAAAAGGAGAGATCCTTCGGCCCGACAGAAATCATCGGGCCTCAGGATGACAGAACAGGCTAGTCAGAGTGGTTCAGGGGTAGAATGCGCGGCGTGGCGCAGAGATTCGAAATCATCGAGCATCCGGCGGATGTAGGATTTGTCACCTACGGGGGGACGCTCTGCGAGCTGTTGGAAAACGCGGCACTGGCGATGTTTTCCGTAGGATGCGAACTGGAAGCAATCGAAGAGCGCGAGCAGCGCGCCATCCAGGCGAGCGGGGCGGACAACGAAGCGCTGCTGTTTGACTGGCTGGCGGAAATCCTGGCGGTGGCCGACGCGGACGGGCTGGCGCTGCGTCGAGCGGAAGTGACGCGGATCGGCGAAGGCGAAGCACAGGGCGTCGTGTACGGCGAAAAATTTGACAAAGCGCGGCACCGCGCGGGGACGTACATCAAGGCGGTCACGTACCATGAGTTGTGCGTGGAGAAGACGGCGGAAGGATGGAAGGCGAGAGTGTTCTTAGACGTTTGAATGTTGGAAGGTTGGAATGTTGAAAGGTTGAAGAGTCACAAAGTGACAGAGTGGCAGTGTGGCAGAGACGGAGAAAAAGATTTGACGCAGAGACGCTGAGATCACAGAGAAGCGCAGAGAAAAGAGAGAAGAGGAGGACAACGTGAGGCGAGTGGCGATGGGGATTGTGATGGTGGCGGTGTGCGCGGGAGCGCAGGGGCAGGCGGGACAGGAGAGATCCTTCGTCCCGATCAAAACCATCGGGACTCAGGATGACAAACAGGCTATTGAGTCGGCGGTGCGGACGGGCAGGCCTGTGCACACGTATTCGATAGTGGCGCGGGATGAGAAGACGGGAGAGATCGGCGTGGCGGTGCAGTCGCACTGGTTTTCGGTGGGCAGCATGGTGACGTGGGCGGAGCCGGGTGTGGGAGCGGTGGCCACGCAGTCGTTTGTCGAGCCGAGCTACGGAAAGCTGGGGCTGGACCTGATGCGCGCGGGAAAGTCGGCGCCGGAGGCGTTGAAGGCGCTGTTGGCCGGAGACGATGGGCGCGAAGTCCGGCAGGTGGCCATGATTGATGCGCAAGGCCGCGTGGCCGCTCACACGGGAAAACTGTGCATCCCGGCGGCGGGGCATCAAACCGGAAAAGATTTTTCGGTGCAGGCGAACTTGATGGAGAAAGCCGCCGTCTGGCCGGCGATGGCCAAGGCGTTTGAAGCCACACAAGGCGACCTGACGGACAAGCTGCTGGCGGCGCTCGAAGCGGCGCAGCGTGAGGGCGGCGACATCCGCGGAAAACAGTCGGCGGCGATCGTGGTGGTGAAGGCGCATCCGAGCGGCAAGCCGTGGGCGGACCGCCTGGTGGACCTGCGCATCGAAGATCATCCGGACCCGATAAACGAACTGAAGAGACTGGTGCGGGTGAGCCGCGCGTACCAGCACATGAACGCCGGCGACTTGTGCGCAGAGAAAAAAGACTGGGAGTGCGCGTCGCGAGAATACGGCGCGGCGGAAAAACTGATTCCGGAAGAGCTGGAAACGTACTTCTGGCACGCGGTAACGATGGCCACGGCGGGGCGCGTCGAAGAGGCGCTGCCGCTATTCAAGAAAGTGTTTGCCAAGGACTCGAAATGGGCGGAGTTGGTGGAGCGGTTGCCGGGAGTGGAGCTGCTGCCGAAGGATCCCAAGTTGATGGAGAGGATTCGGGCGCAGAAATAAAGAAGGATTCAGGAATCAGGATTTAGAGTTCAGTGAAAAACGAGTAGAGATCCTTCGTCCCGACAAAAAGCATCGGGGCTCAGGATGACAGCGCCCCCCACGCGCGGCTATTGCGGGATGGGGGTGGAGGCAACGGTGGCGGGGGCGCCGACGTTGTAGCGGATGACGTTGGAGAGATCCACGAAAAAGTAGCGGTCACCGGTCTGGCCGGGAGTGAAGGGAGCGGCGGTGATGGTGAAGGTATCCACCTGGCCGTCGCCGTTGGAGTCCACCGGATTGTATGTGAAGACGTAGCCGCTCTTGAGGCCGCCGGCGAGGATGACGTCAATCAAGCCGGCGTTGGTGGCGCTGGGAGCGGTGCCCGGAGCCTGTGGACCGAGCGAGGCGAGCGAAGGCGCGTAACCCACCTTGTAGGTGGACTCGTAGTTGACCTGCACGGTGCAAAGAGTGCGGAGGGAGGCCACGGCGGAGGCCTCGTTGGCCACCATGCGCGAGCGAAGCAGGCGCGGGATGGCGATTCCGGAGATGATCAGGATGATGGCGATGACGATCAGAAGCTCGATGAGAGAAAAGCCGCGGACCTTCCGACGGGCGCGAATCTTCATGGCGGCCACCTCAAAAAGCCGGGATGGGGAACGAATCGGGCGCATCATAGCACAGACGTCAAGGAAAATGACGAGGGGGTAGGGTGTTGGGGTTAGGGTGTAGAGAACAAAGCGTTGGAAGGTTGGAAAGTTCGAAGGTTGCAAGGTTCCAGAGTGACAAAGTGACAGGGTGACAAAGTTGAAAAAGGGCATGGACTGGCGCTAGCTGCTAAATGCTGAGCGCTGAACGCTGAGCACTGGGCACGACTTACTTACGGCCGACAAGCGCGGCGATCTGACCGAGGTGATTTAAGTCGTGGCCGGCGATGAGTTGGAAGATGCGGGCGACGCTCTCCTGGCCGCGCTCCGTGTGCATCCCGTAATTCTCCCATTTTTCTTTGGGGATGGATTTGAGCAGGGCGAGATTTTCATCGCGCAGGGCGCGAAACAGCGCGACGGATTTTTTGGGGTCCTGCTTCGCGTAGTTGGAGGTTTTCGCCCAGGCGTCCTGATCGAAAGCTTGGATGGGCGTGCCGTTGGAGTTGAGGATCATGCGGATGCGATAGCCAATGACCCATTCGGTTTCGGCGAGGTGGGCGAGGATTTCGGTGACGGACCATTTGCCGGGCGCGGGACGGCGGTCGAGTTTCTTGCGCGGGATGCCGCGGGTGAGCTTTCCGAGCTTGTCCGCGGTGGAGCGCTGCACTTTCATGGGTTGGTGGCCTGCGATGAGGCCGAGGACGCGGGCGACATATTGCTGGGGTGTTTCGGTCATGGGGCCTCCTGAGAAGGACGAAATTCGAAAATCGAAATTCGCGTGAAAAAGCAACAGAGGGCGCAGCAATCCCGAAGTCTCGGGAGCGCCCCAACGAAAAGGCGGCGGCGTCCCAAGACTTCGGGACGAAAAACGAAAAGCGCGCGAAAAGGCGGCGGCGTAAAGCCGCCGCTACTTACGGGATTTTTCCATCGAGTCCCAGACGGAGTCGGGGACGTTCAACAAGTCGTTGAACTCGCCGGCGCCGCGGAGCCAGAGCCCGCCGTCAATGGTGACGCATTCGCCGTTCACATATTCCGCGAGCGGTGAAAGAAGATAAACAGCCAAATTGGCCAGCTCGTCGTGGCGGCCGAAGCGCTTCATAGGATGCGCGTTCTTTGCGTGCTCTTCAAATTCTTTGGTGGGCATGAGGCGCGACCACGCGCCCTCGGTGGGAAACGGGCCGGGAGCGATGGCGTTGAGACGAATTTTGTGGCGGGCCCATTCGACGGCGAGCGAGCGAGTCATGGCCAGCACGCCGGCCTTGGCGCAAGCGGAGGGCACGACGAAGCCCGAACCGGAACCGGAAGATGCGTAGGTGGTGACGATGCTGAGGACGTTGCCGCCGGTTTTTCCGGCGATCCAGCGGCGGGCCAGCGCGTTGGTGCAGTAGAAGGTGCCGTTGAGGACGATGCTGACGACGGCGTTGAACGCGTTGGCGGAAAGTTTTTCGGTGCGGGCGATGAAGTTGCCGGCGGCGTTGTTGACCAGCGTGTCCACGTGGCCGTATTCGGTTTCCGCGGCGTCCATGAGCAGCTCGACAGCAGCGGCGTCGCGAACGTCGCAGGAGGCGAAGGCGGCGTGGCCGCCCGCGGCACAGATTTCGTTGGCGGTTTTCTGCAGCGGTTCTTCGCGGCGGCCGGTGAGAAAAAGTTTTGCGCCGAGCTCAGCAAAACGGAGGGCCATGGAGCGGCCCAGGCCGGTGCCGCCACCGGTGATGAGAATGACGCGGTCTTTCAATAAGTCGGACTGGTACATCCAAGCCCCCCTTTTGGAGGAGTGAGAGATTATGCCCTTTTTAGGCGAAAATAAAAGTTGAAAGGCTCAAAGGTTAATAAATTAAAGGCGATGCAGACCTGACCGCGAAGGACAGCTCCCAGAAATACTCGCGAGCAAAAACGCAAAGGGAAAAGAGAAACGCAGAGGTGCAGAGAGATCCTTCGTCCCGATGAAGAACGTCGGGACTCAGGATGACAGAGTATGCAGGGTGGCCATCAAGGTTTCGTTGGCGCTGGGAGATACTGCTTGGGAAGTGGATTGTCGGGCGATTCGGCCAGCCAGAAGATGGTGACCACCC
>JACOSF010000095.1 GCA_016179005.1 Acidobacteriota bacterium
GCAACCGCCCCTTCATCACCCAATACGAAGACTGGCGCGCGCCGGTGGCAGGCGAAAAATTCGACCCTTACGTGGACCGCTATTTCCGCCCGCCGACCACGGCCTCATGGTCGGGCGATACGCCCACCATCACTAATGAAGGCTGGTTCCCCTTGCAGCCGCGCAACCAGGTGGGAAACATGACGCGGAACAATCCGAAGATGCGCAACTTCCCGATCTTCAACGAGGATGTCTCGCTGGCCAAGACGCTTACGATATCGGAGGCCAGGCGATCCACAGTCGACGTGCGGTTTGAAGGCTTCAATGTCCTGAACCGGACGCAGTTCGGCATTCCCAACACCAACATGAGCGACGCGGCCAATTTCGGACTGGTGCGCGCGCAGAGCAATACGCCGCGGAGGCTGCAGTTCGCGGTGAAGCTGAATTGGTGACGCATCTTCCCGAAATGTGAAGTTGAAATCTATGCGGGAATAAGATCCTTTGAATCTGTATATTACAGAGACAGATCGGAAAATGATGACGCATCTGGAGGCTGTTTTCAGAAGATGCGTCATCACTCCTCTTGCCCATCCATGCGGAGCAACGCCGAGTTGGAGCGCCAGTTCCATTTCCAATTCAATCATTAGCACGACGACAGTAAGCAGCCGATTCTAAATTTTGCTAAGTGGTTGGCTTTAAGGGGAAGATTGGTCGAAAATAATTGTCAATCACTTTGGCCGCGCTACGCGCGTCCCACCGGGACGGATGAAAATGGGCGCCACTTGACAGGGTTGGGAGGATGGGAATAGATCCCCCAGCGAAATCAAGAGGCCGGTTATCCGTTGGTGCTCTTAGAAGCCCGTTTGTCAATCTGGTCAGGACGCGCTTACTGGAACCAGGAACTGTTGTCTCCGCTCGCGCGGATGAACACGCGTAGGAAAGTCATTCCACCTCCAGGCGTCCTTCGCTCGGTGATCCCCAAGGAGCCTCCATGCAAGCCAAGCAGTATCGCCGCTGTTGCGGCATCGACGTACACAAAAAGAACGTGACAGTCTGCATCTTGCCGCCCATCGGCAAGCCGGAAATGGAAGTCCGCAAGCGGACCTTTCGCACCTTCACGCACGACCTGAAACAACTCCGCACCTGGCTGAAGAACTGCAAGGTCACCGAAATCGCGATGGAATCGACCGGCCAGTATTGGCGTCCGGTGTGGAACATCCTGGAAGAACATTTCCAGAAGCTGATCCTGGTGAATCCGCAGCACATCAAGGGTCTGCGGGGTTACAAGACCGATCCCAAGGATGCGCAGTGGATCGCTAGTCTGCTGGAGACCGGCAAGTTGAAGGGCAGCCTGGTTCCGCCGCGCGAGATTCGCGAGTTGCGAGACCTGACGCGGCAGCGGGTCAACGTGCTGGAAGACTTGAACCGGGTGAAGAACCGCATCGAGCAGTTGTGCCAGACGGGCAACATCAAAGTATCCTCGGTGGCGACGGATCTGTTCGGTTTATCCGGCCGCACGATGCTGAAGGCGCTGGTGGAAGGCACGCGCGATGCGGGCTGGATGGCGGACTACGCCCGCGGCGCGCTGCGCGGCAAGAGGCGGGAACTGGAGTTGGCGTTGGAGGGGAGTTTCACCGACAACCAACGCTGGCTGCTGGATAAGGAGTTGGGCCAGGTGGAGTGGTTGGAGGCGCAAATCCGGGTCCTGGAGCAGGAGATTGAGCGACGGGTGGCTGGGTTTGCAGAGCCGATGTGCCGCGTCCTGACGATTCCGGGAATTGATCGCAAGACGGCGTGGACCATCGTGGCCGAAATCGGAGTGGATATGAGCGTGTTCGAGGATGCCGGGCACTTGGCGAGTTGGGCGGGGTTGTGTCCCGGGAACCGGGAGAGCGGCGGCAAGCGGATGAGCGGCCGGACGCGGAAGGCGAACCGGTATGTGCGGCGGGCGATGTGTCAGGCGGCGTGGGCCGGTTCGCACACCAAGAACACCTACTTGTCGGCGTTCTTCCGCCGGATGCAGGTACGCAAGGGAGCGCAGAAGGCGGTGATGGCGCTGGCGCATCACCTGATTACGGTGGTGTACAACGTGTTGGCGCGAGGCGAGGAGTATGTGGAGTTGGGCGGCGATTACTACGATCGGCAGAACAAGCCGAAGGTGGTTTCCAAGCTGGTAGCGCGGCTGAACCGATTGGGGCTGCATGTGACTCTGACGCCGATGGAGTTGGAGGAGTCGGCGGAGTCGGCGGAGTCGGCGGAGTCGGCGGAGTCGGCGGAGTCGGCGGAGGAACCGGTGGAAGCGACTGCGGCTGCCGAGATGGTTGGATCGGCAGAAGAGACGATGCCCGTTGAGAAGCGGAAACGAGGTCGTCCGTGCAA
>JACOSF010000096.1 GCA_016179005.1 Acidobacteriota bacterium
CACTTGCTTGGCCGCGACGTAGTCGCCCTTGGGCGTCGCCACGATGCTGAGTTCCCCGACCTTGATTCCCTGCTTCGCCGCAAAACTTTCCGCCGCGCGTGTCGGCGCGCCGACCGCGTCGAAGGCGATCGCCTTCGGCGGCCCGGTCACCTCGCGCACCACGTCCGCCTGTCGCAGCCGCAGCGACCCGCACGCCGCCACCAATCGCCGCGGCGCGCCAAAGCACTCCACCACAGAATTGTTCAGCAGATGGTTGGCGGAAAAATGTTTCTCAAGAATCACTTTAAGTTCATTTGCGGCCCGCTGCAGCATTCCTGCGGGAATTTCTTCGCAGCCGATCTCCAGCAGGAATTCCGCCGTGGCCACTTTGGGTGCGCGCTTCTTCATGCCGGCACCTCGGCCGCCTGACCGGTCTGCTGCTCGACGTACCCGGCAGCCACGCGGCAGGCCAGTTGCCGCACGCGCCCGATCAGCGCTGCGCGCTCGGTCACGGAAATCGCCCCGCGCGCCTCCAGGATATTGAACAGATGCGAGCACTTCAGGCACAGCTCATACACCGCCAGCAGCGGGAAGCGCCGCTTCTCTTCCCGCTTGGCAGACGCGAAGGCCTTCAGCAGCCTCGCCGCCTCGGCCTCGTAGGACTCCAGGTGGCTGCGCGCGGCCGCGGCGTCTGCTTTCTCGAAGTTGTACACCGAAAACTGCAACTCTTCTTCCAGCCGCACCTGCCCGTAGGTGAGACTGTCGTTCCAGCGGATGTCGTACACGCTACCCACGTTCTGCAGGAACGCCGTGATGCGCTCGAGCCCGTAGGTGAGCTCGACGGAAACGGGATCGAGGTTCAAGCCGCCACACTGCTGGAAGTACGTGAACTGCGCAATCTCCAGTCCATCCAGCAGCACCTGCCAGCCAATGCCCCATGCGCCAAGCGTGGGCGATTCCCAGTTGTCTTCCTCGAAGCGGACATCGTGATCCTTCAATCGAATGCCCAGCTCCGCGAGAGACTTCAAGTAAAGGTTTTGAATGTCCGCCGGCGCGGGCTTCAAAATCACCTGATACTGCGTATGTTTGAAAAGGCGGTTGGGATTCTCGCCGTAGCGGCCGTCGGTGGGCCGTCGGCTGGGCTGCACGTAGCCCACGCGGTACGCCGCCGGCCCCAGCACGCGCAGAAACGTCTCCGGATGCATCGTGCCGGCGCCCATTTCCACGTCATAGGGCTGCTGCAGGATGCAGCCCTGCGCAGCCCAGAACTTCTGCAGCCGGAACATGACGTCCTGAAACGTCAGGCCGCGGGGCTTCTGCTTGCGTGCTGGCTTCCCTTTCTTGCTCAAACCTTGCTCTCCATCATTCTGCGCGTGGTCAGCTTGCGCTCAATCTGGTGCTCGATCAATTCCAGCAGGTGCCCGGTCAGGTCCGCCGCCGGAGGCGTTGTCCCGGCCGCCTCCACCAGCTTATCGAGCCGCTGCGTGAGCATCTTTTTCGCGGCGGCCAGGCTCTCTGCTGCGATGGGACGCATCGCCGGCAGCCGGCATTTCTCGCAGGCCAGGCCGTGCCGCAGCACGGACGCGTACACCTTGGCTCTGTCCAGCCCGCCGCCGCAGCGCACGCAGCGGTCCAGCTCCGGAAGCCATCCCGCCAGCTTCACCGTCCACAGAATGAAGTAAGCCAGCGGCAACTCCGGCTTGCTCGTAGCCTTCACCGCGCGGGCGGTCACCAGCACCAGGCGGAACGCGGCGTCGGAGGCCTCGCGCTCCGGCAGCACGGCTTCTGTGATCTCGCTGACCTGGGCCAGGGCCAGTCCGCAGGAGTAGTCGCTCTGCGTTTCCATGAACGACTCGATCAATTCGCACTGGTTGATCCGCACTAGGTCGCGCGTCTCGCGCTCGAAAAACCAGATGCGGATGTATGAGAGCGGCTCAAGCGTGGAACCAAAGCGGCTCTTGGTGCGGCGCGCGCCGGCGGCCACCCCGCGCATGCGACCCAGCGTGCGGCTCAGGAAGCTGACCAGGCGATCCCCTTCGCCCAGTGGATACGTGCGCAGGACGATCGCTTCCGACTCCCTCAGCGGCATTTGCGTGTCGGCATGCCGACATGTGCAGGCTGCGGGATCCTGCCTGCACGTCGGCAAAACTAAAACAAAAATACTTACCACACCCGCGCAGATGAAGCAAACGAAGAATCGAAAAATGCAGAGCGCCGCAGAAAAGAATCAGCGCGCAGAAAGAAATGTGCCGCGCGAAAAGAACCAAATCTCCTCCCCGATCCCGCAGAGCGGCGCCATCGCCGCTCGCCCCGGCACACGCACGCTCGCTCGCGCCCATCATCCGCAGCGCAGGCGCTCGCGACTTGGTGCGTCGTTTGTTCCTGCGCTTCCCTGCTGCGCAAAAACGCAGTCTCTGCCAGCGATTTGCGCGCGTCCCGGATTACGTTACTCTATCACAACTCCTCCCCTACGTTATCAGACGCAGAGGCCCCTCTCTGCCTCGCTTGCAATTCCCTCCCCCTCGGTTACAGTGATTCCGCCATGGAAAACACTTCGGCCCGCGTAGACGTCGTCGGCGTGGGCTTGAACGCCACCGACACGCTCATCCGTCTTCCCCACTTCCCCGCTTTCGATTCCAAGGTCGAATTCCTCTCCTCCGACGTGCTGCCCGGCGGGCAGGTAGCCAGCGCCATGGTGGCGTGCAGCGAATGGGGTCTGCGCGCGCGCTACGTCGGCAAGGTGGGCGACGACCCCGCCGCGCAAATGCAGCGCGCTGCGATGGAGTGGGCACGCGTCGAGTCGCATTTCATTTCCGTGCCGCAGTGCGCCAGCCAGGCTGCGTTCATCCTGGTGGACGACCGCACCGGCGAGCGCACCATCCTGTGGCGCTGCGACCCGCGTCTCGAGCTGCGCCCCGAGGAGCTTCAGCGCAACTGGATTGTCACCGCCAAGGCTCTACTCGTTGACGGCCACGACACCGCCGCCGCGGCGCAGGCAGCCCTCTGGGCGCGCGAAGCAGGCATCCCGGTCA
>JACOSF010000341.1 GCA_016179005.1 Acidobacteriota bacterium
GCCTGCTCTCCGCGGTAGCGGATCACGTTGGCGGCTCCGAAAAGGTACGGCGTATCCTTCTGCGTCACGATCGGCGTGGCCTCTCGCGCAAACCGCAGGTACGCCGGCCCGTCCAGATCCAGTAGCGCGTGGTGCGTCGCTTTTTCCGTCTCCACGGAGTCGCACGGCACGTACACGTGCATGTTTGGCAGGATGCTCATCAGCGAGATTTCTTCCAGCGACTGGTGCGTCGCTCCGTCCGGCCCTACGGAGATTCCGCCGTGTGCGCCGGCAATCTTCACGTTCAGGTTCGAGTAGCAAATTGTCGTGCGGATCTGATCCCACGCGCGCCCGGACGCAAACACGCCGTACGTCCCCGTCACCGGGATCAGCCCCTCTTTCGACAGCCCTGCGGCCACGCTCATCATGTTCTGCTCGGCGATACCCACGCTGAACACGCGGTTCTTCCGCTCCGGATGCTTGGCCTCGAAGTCGGTAATCCGGATGGAACTCGAAATGTCTGCGTGGACCGTCACCACCCGCGGGTCATTACCGGCACTCTCCAGACCGCGGCCAAACCCCATGCGCGTGGGGTCCATGTCCGCTTTCATGTTGGGAGCCGTGTTCCACCAGCGGTCGGTCTTGAACTGCGGGATGGCCTCCTTGGTTTCTTTCGTCACGCGCTTGGCGTTCTCCGCCGCGCGCCCCAGCAGCGCGTCCACGCGCGCTCGCGGCACCTCCGCCGTTAGTAGTTCCGGGATGGCCTTTTCAAACTGCTCCTTGTTCGGCGCCACGCCGTGCCAGCTCGCTTCGTTCTCCATGAACGACACGCCCTTGCCTTTCACCGTGCGCGCGATCAGCACCGTCGGCTTGCCCCTGGTCGCCGCCGCCTTCTCGAACCCCGCCACAATCTGCTCCAGATTGTGTCCGTCGAGCTCCACCACGTTCCAGCCGAACGCGGCGTACTTCGCGGCCAGCGATTCGACGTTCATCACTTCCTTCACCCAGCCGTCAATCTGCAACTGGTTCTGATCAATTACGCCGCACAGGTTGTCGAGCTGGTAGTGCCCTCCGGCCATCGCCGCTTCCCAGATGCTTCCTTCCTGCTGCTCGCCGTCGCCCATGAAGCAGTACACCCGGTACGCCTTCTCCAGAAGTTTCGCCGCCAGCGCGTTTCCCACCGCCGCACCCAGCCCCTGTCCCAGCGATCCGCTGGACACCTCCACTCCCGGCACCTTCAACCGGTTGGGGTGGCCTTCGAAGCCCGAGCCGAGCTGCCGCAGCAGCACGGTATCGTCGAGCGGGTAATACCCCGCCCTGCCCAGCGCCACATACAGCGCCGGTGCCTTGTGCCCTGCCGACCAGTACACGCGGTCGCGCTCCGGCCAGTTCGGATCGGCCGGGTCGTGATTCAGCACGCGCAGATAAAGCGCCGCCGCAAGGTCCATGACGGAAAGCGTCCCGCCCGGGTGCCCTGAACTAGCCGCGAAGATGTCCACCAGGTCAATGGCGCGCATCTCTGCCGCCGCGCGGCGTAGCTCTTCCACGCTCAGTCTGGGACCGCGTTGTTCTCTAGGGGTGGTCATGGCCATAGGCTCCTTGAGTGTAATTGCTTGCAAGTGCCGCACTTGGCCGCAGACCCGGCCGGGCGGGAGTGCGCACCACGTGCGGAGATTCGCGCTGGGGGCGCCGCGCGCCCGGACTTGCCCAGAATGAAGCAGCGCCGCACCTGCGTGCCCATAAGTGCTTGTCTAGCTGTCAGATAGTCGGGAGCGAACACTCCAGATTCCCATTCCCAACCCATTTCACTTCCGTCCGAATAGACTTCGACTTCACGCACAACACGCGAATTAGTGCAAGATTCGGGCCAGAAATCGGTGCGGTCAGGAGGCTAAAAGGGTATGGCGCGAGACAGGAACAAAGAACTTGCGGAGATGGGTCATTTCGTTTCGGGGTTTGTGATGATTGCCACTACGGCGCCACTGGCTTGGCAAACCGCGCGTCGTCCAGCTCCACGTTTTGCTTGATCTCGGTGAATTTCAAAAGTAGGACGTTATCTGGTCCCACCCGTCGCAGCGCGAACGGCAATTTGATCCCGTCCACCACTTTGTACTCTTCGTAAAACATATTGAATGCGAGCACGCCGTCCGGGCCTTCAAGCTTGTAGTCGCGCTGCAACAGCAGCCCCGTTTGCATGTCGAAATAGAATTTCTCCTCATAGCCTTCCTGCGGGGTGGCTTCCAGCACATATGCGTCCCGCTCGCCCACCTTGGTCGTTCCGGAAAGGTCCAGCTTTGCAAACAGCTCCCGCATGCGCAGCCAGCGGTAGAACTGCGAATTACGTTTTCGCGCAGCCAGCGATGTCCCGGTCAATTCTTGTGCGCCCATTTGCGGATTCGATTCCCATCCCGTGTTTCCGTCGAAGCCTTCCACCACGGCGCCGATCTCGGGCACGTTCAATTCCTGCAAGTACTTGTCCGGCGCCTTTTCACTAATCACCAGAGGAATGGCCACCCCGTTGCCGGCATCCACCGTGCCCGTGGTTACTCGCGAGCGCACCTTCTCAATCGCAGCCCTGCCACCCACGGCGCGCACATAATCTGCCAGCACCTTTTCGACCGTGGGCAGTTTCTCCTGCTGCGCGACCGCTACGCTTCCCACCAGCGCGCTGCACGCCGCCAAACGGATGATTACTTGCCACCATCGCCTCATCGCGCTCACCGTCCCCTCAAAGCAATCTTCCCAAAATCTCGCATTTCCTACTGCTCCCCGAATAGCTTCTCAATCTGAAACTGAATAATCACTCCCCGCTTCGGCCCGTTCGGCCCCAGCCCGATGGGCGCCGACACGCCAACCTCCACCAGCGTCTTCCGCGAAGTAATGTACCCGTAGCGGATGCCCGGCGCAAACACCCACGCAAGCTCCCCCGCGCGATTCCCCGCAGCCACTCCCGCTTGCACCAACTGCTGCCAATTCCCTCCCACTTCCAGAAAACCGTGCAGGTCGTGTTTGCTGCCGTCCTTCGCTGGCCGCTCCAGAGGTCGCAGGCCAATGGCTGCGGCCCAGGTCGCTCCATGCAACGAAAACTTTTTCGCCGACCCCGGCGTGGTGTCTTCCCCCGACGGAATCACGTGGTAATTGAACGTGTTGTAGAGAAACACCGGCCCGCCCCAGTCCTTCGACACTGCAACGTCCCACGCGAATCCCGCGCCGCCGAAGCCCGTTCCCCTCCCCACGCTTCCCGACGGAAACAGGATTTGTGGCCCCATCGTCACGGTCACTGGCGCTCTTCCTTCGTCCAGCAGGCGGTAACGCAGGCCGACGATCCCATCGGAAATACCATAAGCGCTCGCCACTGTCGCGCCATTCCGCCGCGTGCGGCTCCCCGCGACCGGCAGCACGAAGTCCAGCTCCCACCGGTCGGTGATTCCGTATTCCACGCGTTGAAAAAACAGAAAGCCATCGTCATTTCTCGACCCTAGTAGGTCTGTCACGCGCCGTGTTCCGAATCCTGTCTGATGAATGAACTGCACCGACTTCTTCACCTGCGTGTACGCGCTCCCCGACACAAACGCAAAGTCCGGCTCCTCCGGTTCCGGCTTTGCGGCCGGCGGGGACTGCGCCGCAACCCTCGGGCTTGACATGGCCACCGCTATCACCCACACCCAGACACACCGCTTCATGAGCTCTCCTGAGCGACCGCAAGCAAAACGGGGAACACCTAGAAGTAAAAACGAAATCCTAGACGAGGCCGGCGGCCTCGCGCAGTCGCGTTGCCGCCGCAGCCACGATCATCTCCACACGCGACGCATCGGGCACGCTGCCCTGCGCAAAATCCCGCGTCCCTCCGCCCTTCCCGCCGGCGGCGTGCAGCGCCTCGCGCAATAGCGCGTTCATATCTGCCGCAAGTCCGGGCGACTGCGCGAAGACTACGTGTCCTCCGGCTTGCCCCGAGCGGAGCCCAGGGCCGCGCGTCGCCAGCAACGCCTGCACGCCCGGTTCCGCGGACAGCCGCGTGGCTACCATGCGCAGGTACGCGGGTTCTGCGTCGTCAAACACGCGTACCACCACGCGCGTCGCGCCGCCCTCCGCCCCGCGCAATAATTCCTGCGCCGCGTGGCCCGCCAATTCCTCCATCGAGAATTGCAGCGAACGCTGCGCCTGCTTCCTCTCCTCCAACGCCTTCCCGAGCATCGCCGGCACCTCCGGCTGGCCGCAGGTCAGCAGACGCGCAGCCTCATTCAGCGCCGCGTAATCTCCGCGCGCCGCGCGCATCGCGCGCCCTCCGCACAC
>JACOSF010000336.1 GCA_016179005.1 Acidobacteriota bacterium
CAACTTCGCCGGATCACTCTCTCCCGCGTTGGGCTCGACCTCCGCGCGGTACACGCGGTAGCCCGCCAGCGCCGCGATCGCCGCGCCGCTCGTCGTTCGTGCCGGCGGCGACCAGCGCAGCTCCACGGCCGGCTCGGTCACGTTCGCCGTCAAATCGCCAATCGCTTCCGGCACCGGATACACGCGCACCATCGCCCGGTTGGAATCTGCCGACCCCGCTTTCTTCGATGCTCTCGTACGCACCATGTACGCCATCTGCTCGCCGCTGTGCGCCGCAATGTCCGCGGCCTTCAACGGGTCGGCAAACCGCAGCCGGTCGTCGGTCAGATAGGTGTCCACCACCGCGGAAGGAATCGTATAGACCTGCGCTAGCCCCGTACGCGCTGCTTGCGTGCCCGCCGGCACGAACGCGCGGAAGATCTCCACGTCCGGCGGCGCTTCGAGCGCTTCGCCCTCCACCGTCTTTTTCGGCAGCGTAAACGTCAGCGCCACGCTGTCGCCCGTCTGCCGCGCCCCCAGGTCCGTCACCCCCGCGGGGATCGGCGGCCTCGGCGGCTGTGGGTCTCCCGGCGTCCCGCAACTCGTCAGTAACAGAAAATAGAAAATAGAAAATAGAAAATAGAAAAGGGGCTGCCAAGAATTTCCTTGTGAACGCACGCTGCGGGAAATTCTCTCCTCTTTTCTCATTTCCATTTTCTGATTTCTGCTTTCTGATTTTACAGAATGAATCGGCTCAAATCGTGGTCCTTCACAATGTCGGCGAGCTGTTTCTGTACGTATGCTTCGTCCACTTTCACCGTTTTCTTTTTCAGGTCCGGCGCGTCGAAGGAAATCTCGTCCAGCAGTTTTTCCAAGATGGTGTGCAGCCGCCGCGCCCCGATATTTTCCGTCTGCTCGTTCACATTGGCCGCAAACCGCGCGATGGCCGCGATGGCCTCGTCGCTGAAGCTCAGTTTCACCGCTTCGGTGTCCAGCAACGCGACGTACTGCTTGATCAGCGCGTTCTTCGGCTCCGTCAGGATGCGCACAAAATCCCCTTCGGTCAGCGATTGCAGCTCCACGCGGATGGGGAAGCGCCCTTGCAGCTCGGGGATCAGGTCCGACGGTTTTGTCACGTGGAACGCGCCCGCCGCAAAAAATAAAATGTGGTCCGTGCGCACCATTCCGTACCGCGTGTTCACCGTCGTCCCCTCGACGATCGGCAGGATGTCCCGCTGCACGCCTTCGCGCGACACGTCCGGCCCGTGCCCCGATTCGCGTCCCGCGATCTTGTCCACCTCGTCGATAAAAATAATTCCCATCTGCTCCGCGCGTTCCACCGCTGTCCGCGTCACCTGGTCCATGTCCACCAGTTTGTGTTCTTCTTCCTGGATCAGGTACTCGAACGCGTCCGCCACCGTCATCTTCCGCTTTTTTTTCTGCTGCCCGAACATCCCCGAGAGCATGTCCTTGACGTTGATGTCCATTTCCTCGATGCCCTGGTTCGACACAATCTCGAACGCCGGGATCGAGCGCTCGCGCACTTCCACCTCGACCATGCGCGTATCCAGCTTGCCGTCGCGGAACTGCGCCCGCAGTTTTTCCCGCGTGCGGTTCTGCTGTTCCTGACGCTGCGCCTCGCTGCCCGGCCCGGTAATCTCCACCGTCGTCGGCATCGCCGGCAGCAGCAAGTCGAGCAACCGCTCCTCCGCTGCCTTTTCGGCCTGCTCCGCCACTTCGTCCAGTTTTTCTTCGCGCACCATGTCAATGGCTGTTTCCACCAGGTCGCGCACCATGGACTCCACGTCGCGTCCCACATAGCCCACTTCGGTGTACTTCGACGCTTCCACCTTGACGAAGGGGCACCCCGCCAGCCGCGCCAGCCGCCGGGCGATTTCCGTTTTGCCCACGCCCGTCGGCCCGATCATCAAAATGTTCTTGGGCAGGACTTCCTCGGCCATCTCCGCGGAGAGCTTCTGCCGCCGCACGCGGTTGCGCAGCGCGATGGACACGGCGCGCTTCGCCGCGTTCTGCCCCACGATGTACTTGTCCAACTCGGCCACAATCTGCCGCGGCGTCAGCTCGTCAAACGACGGCAGCACCTCGGCGACCTCCGCGCCGTTTTCATTGTTCAGAAGAATGATTCGGTCCTTGTCGTTTTTCCCGCTCATGGATTCCCGTCGCCCTTACAACTCTTCAATCGTGAACTGCGCGTTGGTAAAAATACAGATTTCGCTGGCGATGCGCATGGCTTCTTGCGCGATCTCTCGCGCGGAAAGTTTCGTGTGCCGCGCCAGCGCCCGCGCCGCCGCCAGCGCAA
>JACOSF010000097.1 GCA_016179005.1 Acidobacteriota bacterium
CTACATCGCCCTCCACTACCTGTACATCACGCGCGGCATTGTCTCCTCACTCTTGTTGGCATTCTGGGCGGCCTGGTATGTGCTCCGCCAAAGGAAGCACAGCGAAGAAGAGTTGCGACGGTCGCGGGAGAGATACCGTGGACTGATCGAGGTCTCGCCCGGCGCCGTGGCGCTCTACGACAGGGCGTTGCACATTTCGGAGTGGAATGCCTCGGCCGAAAAACTTTATGGCTTCACGAAAACGGAAGTGTTGGAGAGTCCGCTTCCCACCGTACCGCACGATCGGGAGGCGGAACTTCAACGATTTCTCGAGCGCGTGGAGAAGGGCACCCCGGTGTTGGACGTCGAGACACTGCGTCGCAACAAGGCCGGAGAAGTTCTCGAGGTGCAACTGAGTCTGTTGCCATTTCCGGACGCGGATGTAGCGCGGGGTTTATCCCCGCGCCTCTACTTCCTGGAAGTGACCTCCGACATTCGAGAGCGGGTGCGCATGCGCCAGCAGATGCTGGAGATTGAGAAACTCACCAGCATGGGCAAGATGGCTGCCGGCACGGCCCACCACCTGAACACGCCGCTGGCGGCAATGCTGCTGCGGCTGCAGATGATGCATGGACGTTGTCACAACCAGCCTTGCACGCCGGATCTCGAGCGGTTGGAATCGGGCTTGCACTTCTGCCAGAACTTCGTGCAGCGGCTGTTGGAGTTCGGCCGGCGAGCACCGATGGAAAAACGGCCGGAGGAAGTGGCGCGATCCATTCAGTCCATCGTCAGTTTTCTGGCTCCCTCCATTCTCGCCAAGCGCGCCCAACTCACCCTCGACGTCCAAGAGAGCAGCGGCGAGCAGGTGCTCGCCGACCCCAATCAACTGGAAGCCCTATTTTCCGCACTGTTCAGCAATGCGCTGGATGCAATCCCGGCCGAGGGAAGCATCTGCGTGCGCTGCCACCGGCTTTCCCCTGATTGGCTCGAGATCATGATCGCTGATAATGGCTGCGGCATTTCGGATGCAGACTTACCGCACGTCTTCGGCCCCTTTTTCACCACCAAAGCCGCGGGCAAGGGCACCGGATTGGGCCTTGCCATCGCGCGCAACATCGTGGAAGAACATGGAGGAAAGATTCATCTGCAAAGCAAATTGCAGGGCGGAACAACCGTGTTTGTGCAGCTTCCGATTTATGATCGATCAGCGCACGAGGCGAGACACCCATGAATTCCGATGGAACTTCGGAACGCGGTCACGTCCTGGTCGTCGATGATGATGCAGAAATGGCTGCCACGCTTGCCGAGTTCCTGCAAGGCGAAGGCTATGTCGTTTGGGCGGCGCATTCGGCGGCCGAAGCGCTGGCCCTGCAGGAGCGAGACGCACTTCTGTGGATCGCGCTGGTGGATTTGATTATGTCTCCCACGGACGGCCTTACTTTGATGGAACAGATGCACCGGCGAAATCCGGACCTGGCCGTGGTGATCATGACCGGCTTTGGCACGATCGAAACAGCCGTCGAAGCCGTCAAGCGGGGCGCCGAAGACTATTTGACCAAACCCTTCGATCGCGAAGCCGTGCGCAAGAAGGTCGCCCGGCTCATGGAGAACTTTGCCCTGCGCGCGCGGGTGGCGCGGCTGGAAGCGGACCTGGAGCAATGCACGTGCTTCGAGAAATTTGTTTACGCATCGCCGGCGATGCGGCGAGTGCTGGAGCGCGCACAGGCGGCCGCCGCCACCGACGCTCCGGTGCTGATTATCGGAGAAACCGGAACCGGAAAGGAAATGCTTGCGCACTCGATTCATCTGGCCAGTGCGCGCGCCCGCCGTCCGTTCATGCCGGTGAATTGCGGCGCGCTACCGCACGAATTGGTGGAAAGCGAGCTGTTCGGATACCGGCGCGGCGCCTTCACGGGCGCATTTCAGGATTCACCGGGACTGTTCGCGTCGGCGTCCGGCGGCACTGTTTTTCTGGACGAGATCGGAGAGATGCCCAAAGAAGCCCAGGTAAAGCTCCTGCGGGTCTTGCAGGAGGGAGAACTCCGCCGAGTGGGCAGCCCGACGCCCATCCAGGTGGATGTGCGCGTGGTGTCTGCTTCCAATCGGCCGATTGCCGCGCTGCGCAGCGAATTCCTGCGGGAAGATTTCTACTTCCGAATTGCCGCTGTGGTTGTGGAAGTGCCCCCGCTGCGCTCGCGGCCGGAAGACATCGTGGCGCTGGCACAGCACTTTGCGGGCAAGCTTTCGCGGCGCTACGGGCAGGCGCTTCGCATTGCGCGCTCCGCGCTCGATCTTCTGCTCGATTATCCGTTTCCGGGGAACGTACGCGAACTCGAGAATATCCTTGCGGGCGCGTGGGCACTCGGGTTGGAGGATTCAGGAACGATCACCGACAGGGATCTCCGTTCTTTGCTGCAAGGGACCACAGCGCCAGCATTGGCAGCCCCAGGTGAAGCGACGCTGCGCCTGGAGCAAATGGAGCGACTTGCCATTCAGCAGGCGCTCACACTCTGCCAGGGCAATCGAAGCAAGGCGGCGGCTCTGCTGGGCATTTCGCGCGACACTCTCTACCGCAAGTTGCGGCAAGCAAAGAACAGTTCCTAATCCCCCCAAGGGCAAATCCCTTTTTCCCAGCTTTGTCCGATTCTCGGACAGTTGACTGATTTTCCGACAGATTCCCGCGCGCTGCCCGTCATGCCCAGTTCAGTTCCTTACTCTCTTGCACCTGTAACCTACTATTAATCCAACAAGATTACCGGTTCCTTCACCCGGCTCATGGTTCGCGCCGCGTAACTGCTTCGGCCACTCAAATGCTCCAGTCACGATGTGTCCCGTCGCACCGGTGAAATTAGTTTGCTGAGTTCCACTCCCCGGC
>JACOSF010000008.1 GCA_016179005.1 Acidobacteriota bacterium
ATCGCTGAACACCACCTCCGACGTGTCGCTGGCGCGCAGGCCCAGCTTGTTCTCTTTCTTCCCCGGTTTGAAGCCCGGCGTTCCTTTCTCGATGACGAACGCGGAAATCCAGTGCGGGCCCTTCGACTTGTCGGTCACGGCCATGGCCACGCACACGTCGGCGTAGTGCCCGTTGGTGGTGAAAGTCTTCGCACCGTTTAGCACGTAGCCGTCAGACTTCTTTTCCGCAATCGTGCGCGTACCTCCGGCGTCGGAGCCTGCTTCCGGCTCGGTGAGCGACCAACAGCCCAACTTCGTGCCCGTGGCCAGCGGTGTAACGTACTTCCTGCGCTGCGCTTCCGTGCCTGCTTTGTAAATGTGATTGGTGCACAGCGAATTGTGCGCGGCAACGGTGATCCCCACGGACCCGTCCACCCGCGAAAGTTCTTCTATGGCGATCACGTATTCGACGTAACCCAGCCCGGCGCCTCCGTACTCTTCCGGGAAAATAATGCCCATCAGTCCCATGTCGGCCATTTGCGGGATAATTTCTGAAGGAAAGTGCGAAACTTCGTCCCATTCCATCACGTGCGGCGCGATTTCCCCTTCGGCAAACTCGCGCACGGTCCGGCGCAGTTGTTCCTGCTCTTCTGTAAACGAGAAATCCACGGGCACCTCGATGACGGACGCGGCTGCAAAAAGCGACTCACATTTATAGCATACTCGCCGCCGTGGAGAACCCGCCGGACGGCGTGCGCATCTTGGACGTTCCGGCCATCCGCTCCGCCGAGAAGGCTAGCTCCGCGTAATTTCCCTCATCGCCTCAAGCGCGCGCTCAATCCCCGCCCGGTTGACGTCGTAGTGCGTCACCATGCGAATGGCGTACTTCGCAAAGGGTCCCGCCAAAATGCCGCGCTTCTTGAGCTCCCCACAAATTTCCGCGGCGGTGCGGCCGGTGCCGGAAACGTCAAAGCGCACGATATTCGTCACCACTTTCGCGGCGTCCACACGCACGCCCGGCAACCGACCCAGCTCTTCGGCAAGATGGCGCGCGTTTTCGTGATCGCTCGCCAGGCCTTGCGGAGATTCTTGGATCGCAATCAATCCCGCGGCCGCCAGCACTCCCACCTGGCGCATGCCGCCTCCAAACGCCTTGCGATACCGATGCGCCTTCTGAATGAATTCGTGCGAGCCAACCAACATGGAGCCAACCGGCGCACCCAGCCCCTTCGAAAGACAGAACATGATCGAATCCACTTTGCGGGTGATTTCGGCCACGCTCTTTTTCAGATACGTGGCGGCGTTGAAAATCCGCGCGCCGTCGAGGTGCACGCGCAGGCCGACCGCGTGCGCGTGTTCGCAGATATCCTCCACCTCTTCGGTGCGGTAAACCGTCCCGCCGGCAACGTTGTGGGTATTCTCCAGCTCGATCAGGCCGGTGTCCGCTTTGTGCGGGTGCTTGATCTGTAGCAACGGCTCGATCATCTCCCACGTGAGAAGTCCATCGGCGGCCGGCACGGCGCGGGGCAGGCAGCCCGCCACAAACGACATGGAAGAGAACTCATACTGGTTAATATGCGCGCCCGTCTCGCAGATGACTTCCTGGCCGGGCTGGGTCCAGGTCTTGATGGCGACCAGGTTTCCCATGCTCCCGGTGGGAACAAACAGCGCGGCTTCACGCTGGAAGATTTCCGCAGCGCGGGCCTGGAGCTTGTTCACCGTTGGATCTTCGCCGTACACGTCATCGCCGACTTCGGCCTCGGCCATCGCCCGCCGCATGGCCGGCGTGGGTTTGGTCACCGTGTCGCTGCGCAGGTCCACTGGCGTCAGCGCCTGCTTGGTTACGTCCGCTTCGTTCTGCGTTGCCGTGGATTCGTGCATCGCTCACCTGCCCCGTCGTTGTCATCCTGAGCGAAGCGAAGGATCTCTCCTACGCCTTCACCCCAGCAGCTCCACAAACACTTCATTGGACATGGCCAGCCGCGCCGGGGCCAGCCTCACGCGCGTGCCTTCCATTTCCACCAGACCTGCGACGCGCAACTCTTCGAGCCGTCGTGCAAGGCTCACATTGTACCGCCGCTCGATGTCCGCAAAATCAATTCCTTCGAGCAGGCGCAGCCCCAGAAACAGTTCTTCGTTGAGAGCTTCCTCCGCGCCGACGGCTTCCATTTGCTCCACGGGTATGCGCCCCTGTTGCATCGCCCCGACGTACGACGCCGGGTCGTGCGCGTTCGCCCAGCGGTGCGTCCCGCTGAACGAGTGTGCGCCCGCGCCGAGCCCAAGGTACGGCTCGCGCCGCCAATACTTCAAATTGTGCCGCGACTCCCGCCCTGGCAGCGCCCAGTTGGAAATCTCGTAGTGCTCGTAGCCGGCCGCCGCCAGTTGTTCGCAGGCGTGTTCGTAGAATGCGGCCATCGCGTCATCGCTCGGCAGAGCGCCCGCGCTGTAGCGGATTCCACCGGTGAGCACTTCCCTTCCCAGCCGGCTGCCCTCGTCAATTTCCATCATGTAGATGGAAATGTGTTCCGGCCGCAGGCCGAGCAATTCGCCAAGCGAGTTCTCCCAGCTCGCTGCTGTTTGGTGCGGTAGCCCGGCAATCAAATCGCACGAAATATTCTCAAACCCAGCCCCGCGCAGGGCGCTCACCGCCGCAAAAATATCCTCCCGCCGGTGCATGCGTCCCGCGGCCTTCAGCTCGGCGTCGTTGAAGGACTGCGCGCCCATGCTGATGCGGTTGAAGCCGGCCCCGCGCCATGCGGCCGCTTTCTCTGCGTGGATGGTCTCCGGGTCGGCTTCCAGCGTTACCTCTTGCCACGCGCACGCAAA
>JACOSF010000337.1 GCA_016179005.1 Acidobacteriota bacterium
GCGATCTGCTGCGCTGCGCCGGCAAAGAGCAGCACGAGCAGGAAGACGAGACGCGAATTGAGGCGTCGGGACATATGCTATGGAGTGCGGAAGCGGGCGTTTGCGTTTGTGGGAGCGCAGTCCGCCAAGGCGGACGCCCCTACCGATTCAGTTCAAGTTTCGCTTCAGCACGGCGGCAATCTGGCGGACTTCCGCCACCAGTTGGTCGAACTCATCGGGGAGGATGGACTGCATGCCGTCGGAAAGCGCGCGGTCCGGCTGGTGGTGCACCTCGACCAGCAGCCCGTCGGCGCCCGCGGCGATGCCCGCGCGCGAAAGCGGCAGCACCTTGTGGCGGCGGCCGGTGCCGTGGCTGGGGTCCACGACGATAGGAAGATGGCTGCGCTTCTTCACCGCGGGGATGACGGCGAGGTCCAGGGTGTTGCGCGTGAAGTCCGAGAAGGTGCGCACGCCGCGCTCGCACAGGATGACGTTGTAGTTGCCCTCGGCCATGACGTATTCCGCGGCCATCAGGAATTCGTCGAGCGTGGCGGACATGCCGCGCTTGAGCAGCACGGGCTTTTTTGCCCGGCCGGCGCGGCGCAGCAGGGAAAAATTCTGCATATTGCGCGCGCCGATTTGAATGACGTCGGCGTACCTCTCCACCAGGTCGAGGCTTTCGTTGTCCACTGCTTCGGTGACTATGCCCAGGCCGAAGCGTTCGCGGACCTTGGCCAGCACTTCGAGCCCTGGCTCGCCCAAGCCCTGAAAACTGTACGGGGAAGTGCGCGGCTTGTACGCGCCGCCGCGGAAGAGCTTCACTCCGCTGGCGGCGATGCGCTCTCCGATCGCCAAAGCTTGCTCGAGGCTTTCCACGGCGCAGGGGCCGGCGACCATGCCCACGCTCTGGCCGCCGAAAGCCACTTCGCCCAAAGGCGTGGGGATGCGCACGACGGTGTCGTCCTCTTTCACGTCGCGGCTGACCAGCTTGTAAGGCTTGCTGACCGGGATGCACTCGACTACGCCGGGCATGGACTCCAGCACGCCCAGGTCAATGGCGCCTTTGTTGCCGGTGATGCCGATGGCGGTGCGCGTGGCGCCCGGAATTGGATGGGGTTTCAGCCCCAGCGACTCGATGCGGTCGCAGACCGCGCGCACCTGCTCTTCACTGGCGTGCGCTTGCATCACTACGAGCATGGCCGGTTCCCCCGATGGTCTAAAGGCACAAGGACTAAACTTGGCAGTCTACTCCAAAGCGCGAGGGGAGTTCAAATTGCCCCTTGCGCGTACGATGCCTGTTTTTTCTGGTGGAGATTTAGTGTTCCTTTTGGTTGGGGTGGAGAACAGTCCAGCCGTGTTCAGGATCCCAGGCGCGCACCGATAGCGGGCCGTCGCGTTCCGGGCATTGCGCTCTTGAGTGTTTGATTCTCCCTTGCAACTCCAATTGGCGATGATATTCCCAATAGCGGTCGCTATACTGCGCACGCAGTAACTCGAATTCAGGTGAGAATTCGTAGGTCGCCGCTGGGTTTCCTGGCTCAGGCTCCTGGCTGCTTTTGATTTCGGAATTACCCGCAAGAATTGTGCTGCCCGCCCGGCTTACACCAGCACCGATAAGGCCCGATCCCGTAACACGGTTCAACTCGGATCGAGGAAAGACAAAATACTTGAGAGGACGTCCCGATGGACAATTCGTGCATTCGTAGGGTGAACCCGCTGCTTCCGGAGAAGCGCCCGAAATGTGATTCGCGTCGAGTACAGCAACCATTCCTCCATCCCCGGAATTACTGACTCCCCCCAGCAGCAGCAAAGGCCCTTTTGCGCCCTCCATGAAAACCACGTGCAAGATCCAGCCTGAGTTCACAAATCTATCCAAGACTTTTCCTTGGAGATCCAATACCATCAGTTGTGAAGGCCACCAAGTAGTATGGTGTGCGGCGACGGCAATTTTCGTCTGCCCTCCCCAGCGGAAGGCCTGTGCTGTCGCAAAATTCCTCTGCAATGAGTATTCACCCGCGCGAAAAACGGTCGAATCGCGGGGCTGGAATTGCCAGAGGGGCTGCCCCTTGGGAGAAAAGAAATTGAGACTCTCGCCGAGCACCTCACCTGCAAAGATACTGACCAAGACGCCTGCTGCGCCGCTTCCGTCCCCCCGCGGCACGACAATGCTCTGGGTAATGCGTGAATCAAATGGAAAATCATGAGTCCATGCCACGCCTCCGTTGGGACTGATGGCTACAAGCTGGTTACCCTGCTGGAGAAGCGCGGCCAAGGCCGGCGA
>JACOSF010000338.1 GCA_016179005.1 Acidobacteriota bacterium
CACCTGGCTGCAGATGATTCTGGCTTCGGCGACCACGCCGGATGCATCCATTGCTGCGATGCAGCCGATTGCCGCGCTGCTGCGCGAGCGGCACCGCATCCGTCAGGGCGACGAGGACGACTTCTTCGTGCGCACGCAGTCGGAAATGGCGGACATGGCCGCGCAGACACAGTTGGTGATGACCATCCTGCTGGTGTCGGTGGCTTCGGTCTCGCTGCTTGTCGGCGGCATCGGCATCATGAATATCATGCTCGTGAGCGTGACCGAGCGCACACGGGAAATTGGCGTGCGCATGGCTGTCGGCGCCACCGAGACCGACGTGCAGCTTCAGTTTCTCGTTGAGGCGGTCACGCTAAGCATGATGGGAGGGCTAGTGGGGATTGTCGTGGGGATTGGTCTGTCTTTCTTGATCAGCAACCTGCTGACGTGGCCCACGGTCCTTTCCGCGCAGGCCATTGTTCTGGCTGCGTTCTTCTCCGCCGGCGTGGGCATCTTCTTCGGTTTCTATCCAGCGCGCAAAGCGGCGCAACTCGACCCGATTGAAGCCCTCAGGTACGAGTAAGTCGCCTCAGATTATTGCGGGAATTCGGAGGGCTTTTGCGCCCAGCGTCAGCGCGAGCCGGAGGGAATCGCGGCGAAGCCCATGCGGAGCCAGCCACCAGCGTTCCATGAGAACCTTCCCGAGGTGCCAAGTCTTACCGATATTGCGCAGTTCGATCTGCGGAGCGGGCTCAGCAAAAAAGTCGCCCGCGGCAAAACCGGCCATGTGTTCGCCCGCCTCCAGCATGCAGTAACCGTGACCGGCGAAGTTGTCCCGCGGCTGGCGGCGAGTGACCGCGGCGGCGATACGGCGGGCCACCACCTCGGCCTGGGCGTGAGCGAAGACGCCGGCCTTGGGCAGCATCAATGGGACGTCCGGTTTCCAGCGGCCGGGAATAGAAATGGCGGCCGCGTCGCCGATGGCGTAGAGGTTCTCGTGGCGGGTGAGCAGGGTGCGGGCGTCCACGGGAATCCAGCCGGCATCATTGGCCAGGCCGGATTCGCGGGCGAGACGCGGCCCGCGATGCGGTGGGATGGCGACGAGCAGGTCGTAGGGCACCGGGTCCTTGCCCTCGAAACGCAGTTCGCGGGCACTCGCGTTCGCGGCGACGAGTTTGTGCAGTGGATGGAAGGCGATGCCGCGCGATTCGATCATCTGCCTGACTGCATCACCGAGGGCTGGCCCGGCGACGGGCATGGGTTGGGGCTCGGGCGTGAAGAGGTGCAGCTCGACCTTTTCTCGGAGGCCACGGCGGCTAAAGTAATCGGCGATGAGCATGGCTCCTTCATGCGGCGCGGCGGGGCACTTGTAGGGCACACCGGCAACGACGACCGCGATGCGGCCGCCAGAAAAGCCGGCGAGGGCGTCCCGCAAACGGGTAGCACCGTCGAAAGTGTAGAAGGTGTGCCCGGCGTCGGCGAGCCCGGGAACCGCCTCGGGGGCGAGTTCGGCGCCGAGGGCCACGATCAGGTGGTCGAACGAAATCGACTGCGCGGAGGTTTCTACCAGCCGCCGAGTCACGTCCACAGCACGGGCTTCCGCTTCGACCAGCTCGACTCCGGGAGGCACAAGGCGGCGCACAGGGCGAACGATCTGCTCGGGCCGGCGCGCGCCGGTCATGAGCCAGAGGAACGACGGCGCAAAGGCGTGTTGTGGGCCGCGTTCCACAAGCACAACGCGGTGCTCGCGCGGTAACAGCCGGCGCAATTCGCCCGCGGCCACCAGGCCACCCACCCCCGCGCCGAGAATGACAATCGTCTCGTTGCTCACTGGTTCCTCCCCAACGCCGTGCATGGCGGTGCGGCGCCGCTCAAAACGTGGCCACGGCGTCGCACTCGCGGGTCCATTGGGCCAGCCCGGCCATCTGACCAAAGGCGGTGCCTTCGATCAGTTCCTCAGCGCGCAGACCGCGCGCTTCGCTGCAGCCGGTTCAAACGTGGACGAGTGCGCCCTGGGCAATGACGCCATGGAGCATGTGTTCGAGATTGTAGTAACCCTTGGGCGGTGTCTGGCCGCGTTTGGCGACGAAGACGCCGTCGGCGAGCAGGTAGATGCGAGTCTGCACGCCGGCGGCGAGCAGGGCGCGGGCGTAGCGCAGGGCGTTGTAGGCCTTTTCCGTGCCGTAGGGCGGTTCTTGAAGGATCAGGACCAAGGATTGCATGGGCGTTCTCCCTGTCGAGTTTTACAACTTTGCAACTCAAGGACGCAAGGCGATTAGCCTCGCCGCCACGACCGCATCATCCGCGATCCGCGCTGCAATTGCTCATCCAGCACTTCCCGCATCAGGCCGCAGGCACGGATGATCTTCGGGCTGCTCACCGAATAGTAGACGTTGGCACCCTGCCGCCGGGGGACCACCACATTCCGGGTCCGCAGGATGGCGAGATGCTGCGAGAGATTGGCTCTGGAGATTTTCATGCGGGCCCGGAGTTGGGTCACGCTGCGTTCGCCGGAGCGAAGGGCGTGCAGAATCTGGAGCCGCTTGGGGTGGGCAAGCGTCTTGCAGATGTCCGCGTGCAGGGCGAAGAGACTGGCGGGCGGAAGGGAGGTCTTTCGGGTGACCATTGAATTGCGCATATGCGCAAATCTTATACACTTCCGATCACGGCCCTGGCAAGACCGTTCTCTGGAGGCGCACAGTCAGGAGTGGCTGTGGTGAGCGTGCCGACCTGCTTTGGCATCGCGGGGGACAACTTTCGCCATGATTGCTTGGGTTCCTTATTCAAAAACCCCCTCGGCGTACCCCGTGCCGGACACAGAAGCGAGGATTTCCACTTTAAGGACTTTCAAGCCGTGGCCCGCGGGGATCCTCTTCCAGTCAGGCGAATAGAATTCGGAAGTCAAGGTATCCGTGCATGCATTGGGTTTGATGTCCTTCAATTCCGCCAACCATTCGTAGTCCGCATCATAGTGGGTTGTGATGCGTACAAGAACTTCCTTCCACGCGGACGATCCCCGATTACAGATCCGCACGCCACCTTCGATAGGGGCAAATTCTGCTTGGAGGGAGAATGGGCGAGCGGGAGGTTCAAAAACAGCCCAAGGCTTAGTCAGACGTTCATTAAATCTTGTCTTCAGCCATTCCTTGCCGGGTAGGATGTCTGCAAGAATTCCAAAGAGCAACAAACAGGAAAAAATGACGAGAGTGAGAAATGACTTCAGGATTAGGACAAGCCAACGTCGCACGGGGTCACCTCCGGCTCCAATTCAAGGAGAACGTTGTGGACGTAAATTAGAAGGGAATATCTTCGTCGCTGACTTCGGGGCCGGCGTCCTCCGGGGCTGGGGCTGCCGGCGCTTCAGCTTCCTCGCCGGCGTGAGCCGCGGCGCTGGCTTCGCCGCGCGAGCCCAACATGCGCATCTCGCCAGCGACAATTTCGAATGAGGTGCGCTTCTGCCCCTGCTGGTCTTCCCACTGGCGCGACTGGATGCGTCCCTCGATGAAGATTTGCGAGCCCTTCTTCAGATACTTCTGGCAGATTTCCGCCAGCTTGCCCCAGGTGACGATCTTGTGCCACTCGGTTTGCTTCTGCGTCTGGCCGTTGCGGTCTTTGTAGGAGCGGTCTGTCGCCAGGCTGAAGTTGCACACCGCCTGGCCGCTTCCTGTGAAGCGCGATTCAGGGTCGCGGCCCAGCCGGCCGACGAGAATGACTTTGTTGACGGACATCAGTGCCCTCGCAATCAGAAATGAACGAAAATCGAAATTCGAAAAACGAAAACCGGAAAGGCCCACAATCACAGAAAGACAACACTCAAATTTACAAAATCGGAAACACAGGCTAGCCTTTTGGCGCAGGGGCCGTAGCCCCCAGCTCGCGCAGCTTGGCGCGCGCGCGGCGCTCCTCTTCCGTTGCCGGATGGCGCCGCACCACTTCGCGCAGTTCCCGCAGGGCGCTGGCTTTCTGGCCCAGTTCCAGCAGGGCCATTCCTTTCTTCAGCCGCGCCGCCCCGAGTTTGTTGCTTTTTGGATAGTTGTCCAGCACCTTGTCATATTCCCCGATCGCTTCCGGGTACTGCCGATTTGCATACAGAATTTCGCCCAGATAAAACTGCGAGTTGGAGGCCAGGTCGTTCTCCGGGAAATATTTCAGGTAGTCAAGGAACTGTTGCCGCGCAAGGTCGTACTTTCCGCCGGTGTAATCCCGCAGCGCACTGGAATAAAGGGCATCTGCCGACGGCGGAGGAGCGGGCGCGGCGCCCGGAGGCGGTTGCACAGGGGCGCCGCCGGCAATCTTTGCATCCAGGCTTTGCAGCACGCTCTGCGCATCACCAACCTGCTGGTTGAGCTTCGCCAGGCGCGACTTCACCTCGTCCAGGTTGTCGGCCAGGGCCTGCACCTGAATCGTCAGGGTGTCGATGCGCGACCCGGAATTAGCCTGTACGTCCTGAACGCTTTTTTGCAGCATGCCGAGAGAGGTGTTCAGTTTGTTGATGGCGTCGAGCGACTGTTCCACCAGCGTTTTCAACACCGCGTTCTTCTCGTCCACGGTGCGCTGGAGCTCGCGCTGCGTTTGCATCAGGCGCGCCATGTCCGCCTGGAGCTGAATGATCTCTTTCTTCTGGGCCGCCGCCGGCACCGGCGCGAGCAGCGCCAGGGCCACGGCTACACCCGCGGCTGTGAGCGATATCAACCGGATACGCAAGAGTCTTCCTCCTCCTGCCTTCGATGCGGGTCGCGCCGGAGAGGCGGTCCCGAAGTTTCGGGACTGCTAGCGCGCCATGACGAAGTGCCCGCGGCGATTCTGCTGCCAGCAGTCTTCCGAGCTCTGCGTGCAGAACGGCCGCTCCTTGCCCAGGCTTACCGTGTCCATGCGGTCCGCTGAGACGCCCAGAGAGATCATGAACTGGCGCACGGCCTGCGCGCGCCGCTCGCCGAGACCCAGGTTGTACTCCGTAGAGCCGCGCTCGTCGCAGTGTCCTTCGATGACCACGCGGATTTCCGGATGCGAACGCAGGAACTCCGCGGTGCGCGCCAGCGCGTCCCGCGCGTCCGCCCGGACGTCGGACTTGTCGTAGTCGAAGTAAGCGTCCTTCACGTTCGTGCGGAACAGCTCTTCAATGGTGGCTTTGGGCGCCGGCGGCGGCGGTGGCGGCGGTGGCGCGGCCACGGTGATGCGCACGCTCATGTCGGCCGTGCCGCCCGGTCCGGTGGCGGTAATCGTGTAGGTCATGGAGTCCGCCGGGGTCACCCGCGTGGAGCCTTCCGGCGAGACGCGTCCGATACCCGGAACAAGCGCCAGCTCCGTGGCGTTGGTGGAGGACCAGCTCAAGGTCACACCATCACCGCGCTGGATAAAAGTCTGCGACGCCTGTAGCGTCACGGTCGGGCGCGCAGGGGCCGGCGGCGCCGGCGGCGGCGCGGCGGGCGGCGGCGCTACCGCTTGTTTCCGGCAGGCGCCCGCAAACAGAATCAAAACCACCAAGCTGAGTAGCGCGTACTTTGAACGGCTGCGCATGCAGATCCTCCGTACAGATAGGTTTAGCTCTCGCAGGACACGGTTCCGACACTACAAAAAAATCACGGGGTAATCCTACCACCAACATTTCCCCGGCGAAACACAAACCGAACCATTCGGAAACATTTCCATTCAGGACGGACCGGGCTCTTCGGTCCTATTTCGGCGACCAGTTGGGCGATTCGTTGTGTCCCTCAAACGTAAGTTGCCGGGCCTGGGTGCCGTCGGCCAGCATTGTCCAGATCTGCCGCGTGCCGGTGCGCGTGGACTCAAAGACGATGTGGCGGCCGTCCGGGGCCCACGAGGGCCGCTCGTTGCGCGCGGCGTCGCGGGTCAGCTCGACGATCTGCCGGGAGGCGGTGTCCATCAAATAAAGGTCGTAGTTTCCGTTCGGCCGCCGCCAACTGAAGGCCAGCAATTGCCCGTTGGGAGCCCAGGCCGGATCGACGACGTAGCCCATGTCAGGCAACTCGAGCTTTTCCACGTTGGAACCGTCCGCGTTCATCAAGTAGAGATTGGGCAGGCCGCCGCGGTCGCTGATGAAGGCAACCTGCTGGCCGGTTCTGGGGTTCCACGCCGGCGAGGTGTCCACGCCCGCGGAATAGGTAATGCGGCGCAGATTGCTGCCGGTGGCGTCAATCATGAACAGTTCGGGGTCACCGTGCATGCTGGACATGAACATGAGTTTCGAGCCGTCCGGCGACCACGCCGGGGAGCTGTTGGTGCCCTTGTAGCGCATGAAGGCCATGGGCTTGCCCGTCTCCATGGAGTAGAGGCAAATCTGCGCGCTGGTGACGCCGCCGGCCAGTCCGTAACAGGTGAAAGCGATGCGCAAGCCGTCCGGCGACCAGCGCGGCGTCAGAGAAATCGTGCGCAGGCTGGTCAGTGGCCGCTGGTTCGAGCCATCGTAGTCCATGGCCCAGATTTCCTTGGAGCCTGTGCGCGTGCTCACAAAGGCGATCTGCGTGCTGGCTACCCCCGGCGTGCCGCCGGAGAGCCGCGCAATAATTTCGTCGGCAAACTGGTGGGCGAAGCGGCGGATCTCCGCGTCGGTCACTTCGCCGCGATAGCGCTTGCCCAGCACCGGCGGGGCCTGCGCGTTGCGCGCATCGGAGAGCCAGGCCTCAATCACCAGGTCGTTGCCGCTGGCGCTCAGGTTTCCGTAGGCCAGCAGGTGCGCATCGGCGGGCGGCGCGTTCCACTCCGCATGGCGCAACTCGGCCGGCACGCTGGGCGACTGCAGCGGATTCATGCTCTTGCTGACCACCTCGATGATGCCGGAGAACTCCAGGTCCGCGCGCAGCACGGTGCTGAATATGTTGGCCAGCGGTTGCGAAGAAGGCGAGCGCGGCGCGAAATCCGCCACCGCCACGCGCGGCTTTTCCACGCCCAGGCCGGTGCCGGTGCGGAACCAGTCCTGCGCCGCCGCCGGCGTCGCCACCAGGAAGAGCAGGGAAGCGAGGAGTATGGAGAATTGCGGACGACTGCGAAATGTTGGAAACGCCATGCGGTTGAAATCTCCCCCAGTATATGCGTGCCCTTTGCGTGGCCGCGCGTCAGCGGCGGAAATCGAACCAGAACTCCACACTCACATTCGAACCGCTGTATTCCGACGGCAGCTTCTCCAGCGGGCTCGAGTCGCGGATGGCGCGGATGGCCGAGCGGTCCACGGAGTCGTTCCCGCTCGAACGCAGCACCTGCACATTCACAATCGTGCCGTCGCGCTGCACCTGAAAACTGATGACCGCGCGCGGCGCCCAGCGGACGCCGGGGTCCACCGCGGATTGAAACCAGTTGCTGCTGATGCGCCGGCGCACGGCGTCCACGTACCACGGAAAGCGGCCGGCAAATTCGCCGCCTGCACCGGTGAACCCCAGCCCGCCTTGCGAGCTGCCCACGCTGAGCTGGGTATAGGGCATGGACGGCGTGCCGCCTTGCCCGTAGGGAATCGCGCCCGCCGGCGGTGGCGTGGGGTCTTCCAACACGCGCGACGGCCGCGTGACGTAGCGCTGCGGCTTGTTCTTCTCAAACTGCGGAATTTTTGCGGCATTGTCGTCCGTTTGTTTCGCGCGCGGCTCGGCCTTGTACAGACCTTTCGTCTCATCCACCACGCGGCTGGTGGTGATGGCTTCCGGCCGCGGCAGGGGCACCCCTGTGACGCTGCCTACCAGCCCGACGCTGACAGCGCCTCCGCCGGAACCTCCCCAGAATTCACCGCGGTGAGACAGAAAATTTGAAACCGTCAGCGAGCCCAGCAGGACTGCATGCATGGAGATGGAAAACACCCATGCGGTCTTGATGTTGGGGGGCGCGTTGGTGGCAGCGTAAGCCATGTCACTGGGTGCGCGGGCGGCTGCTGATGGGCTCGGTCACCACGCTGATGTTTTGGATGCCGGCCTGGCGCAATTCGTCTACTACCGTAGCAAAACTTCCGAAGGGCACGGTTTCGTCGCAGCGAATGAAGATGGCGTCCGACGAGGGGTTCTTGGTCTGCGCGCGCACCATTGCCGCCAGCTTGTGGATGTTCACCGGCTCGTTTCCCAGGTACACGCGCTG
>JACOSF010000340.1 GCA_016179005.1 Acidobacteriota bacterium
CGCCGCCGGGCGGACCCGCGCCGCAAGTGGGTTTCGTACACTGAGGCAACCTTCCTCGGGCGGCTGCACCTAAATAGGAAGCGAGGTCTTTGCCATGCGGCGGAACGTCAGGCCGTGGCACGTGCGCAGAATTTTTCCAAGCGCCGTGCTGTGCGTGGCCCTGTGCGGCGTTCCGGTCTTTGCGCAACAGCAGCCGCCAGAAAACCCGCCCTTTCCTCCCCTGGCGCTTCCCACAGAAAGGACGCCAACTCTCACCCAGCAAGCCGCCGTGCCGCCTGCGCCGGTGAATGTGCCGGAGCGGGTGTCGCTGCCCGCCGGCACCATCCTGAACGTGGTGCTGGAAACGCCGTTGAGCACGCGGATCGCGAAGAAAGATCAGAAGGTGACGTTCCGCACGGTGTCGCCCATGCGGGTGTCCGAAGGACTCGAACTTCCGCCGGACACGGCTATTCAGGGAACCGTGGTGGAGGCCAAGAAGCCCGGGGGCTTCGGCAGGGCCGGAGTAATCCGAGTAAAGATTGACCACGTCAAGCTGACGCAAAATGCTTCGATGCCGCTGGTTGCGCGGCTGCAGTCGGCAGATACAGACAAGCAGGGACGCATCCGGGCGGACAGCGCCCGCGGGACGGACCTGGTCGAAATGGCGCAGTACACGCTGACGGGGACGCTGCTGGGAGCGCGGATCGGCGGCGGCAAGGGTGCGGGTATCGGCGCGGGCGCAGGGGCGCTGGCGGCGCTGATCATCATGATGTCGAGGCGCGGGCCGGACGTGTACCTGGAGCCGGGGATGCCGTTCGTCGTGGTGCTGGACGAGCCCGTCGAGTTGCCAGGGCAGGAAGTGCTCAATGCACAGGTCAGCTATGCGAAGGCGCATCCCGAAGCGGGCGCCGATCCAGCCGGAAACGGAAACGCCGTGGATGCGACCATGACCATCCCTCCAAATGAGCGGCCGGTATTGAAGCGGCGGCCCAAGCGCCCATAGACTGCGACGAAGCACTTGGCCTGAAATGGCACGCCACTCTCTCCGATTGATTTTTTTTCCAAGGTTATCTTCCACAAGCAAGCAGCAGACTGGAAGGCCAGAAACTTTGTGGTAGAGTAATCGGATTATGGAAGCCCTGTGCGGACATTGCGGCGCGAAACACAACCTGAATGACAAGCAGCTCGGAGCACACACCAAGGTGCAGTTCAAGTGTTCGAGTTGCGGGCAGATGACCCTGCTGAACATCGCCACGCGGCCGGACCGCACGCGCTCGACTACGCCGCTGCCGTCGTTCGCACGCACCGAAGGCGCGGCCGACGTGCTGGCCGAGTTGGTGAAGGAGCCACCGGGACTGAAGCTCCCCGCGGACAAGGAAATTACGCTGACGGCGATCTCCGGCCTCGCCAACGGCACGACGCTTACGCTGGTGAAGCCGCGGGTGATCCTGGGCCGGCGAGGGGGCGGAGCGGATTTTGAAGTGGACGACCCGGAAGTGTCGCGGTGGCATTGCGCGGTGGAGGTGAAGGACACGGCCATCTGGCTCAAAGATCTGGAGTCCACCAATGGGACCTATTACGACAACGAGCGCACGCGGGCGGCGATGCTGGGGGATGGCATTGAATTCCGCATCGGTTCCACCATCCTGCGGGTGAACATCTCAGCGAAGAAATAGCGTCCCGTTTCCTTCGGGGCCATGAACGGAGCGGCGCACAAATAAATCGAGCCGCAGAGAGTGCCGGAGGCGCTTTAGCGGATGGATCGCATTGGACGATACGAAATCCTGGAAGAGCTGGGCCGCGGAGCCATGGGCGCGGTCTACAAGGCGCGCGACTCGCAAATCGGACGCACGGTAGCTGTCAAAGTTATTCTCACCGCGAATCTCTCCAAGCAGGATCTCGATCTTTACAAACAGCGGTTCTACCGGGAAGCGCAAACGGCTGGAAAGATGTCCCACCCCGGTATTGTGACCATCCACGACATTGCCGAGGCGGAAGACGGCCAGCCGTACCTGGTGATGGAGTTCGTGCCCGGCGCGACGCTGGAAAAGCTGCTGTCGTCTTCGGGAACGGCCGAGCGTTACGGGCTGAAGGTCGGAGCGGAGCGGCTCCCGCTGGAGATGTCGCTGGACATGGGGATCCAGCTCGCCGAGGCGCTGGACTACGCGCACCGGCAGGGTGTTATTCATCGCGACATCAAGCCGGCCAATATTCTGGTGGCGCAGGACGAAGGAGCCAGGAACGCGGCCGGCGAAGCGAGCCACCGGCTACGCGTGAAGATCGCCGACTTCGGCATCGCCAAGATCGCGGGAACAAACCTGACGCAAACCGGGCTGACCATGGGCACGCCGGCGTTCATGTCGCCGGAGCAGGTGAGCATGAACGCGGTGGATTCGCGCAGCGATCTGTTTTCGCTGGGCGGCGTGCTCTACTGGATGCTGACGGGCGAGAGGCCCTTTGCGGGCGAGTCGCTGACTCAGATCACGTTCAAAGTGGTGTTTGGCTCGCCGCTGCCCGTGGCACATTTGAACCCGAAACTTCCGCCGGATCTGGATGTGGTGCTCTCGCGCTGCCTGGCCAAGAGCCCGGAAGACCGCTATGCGACGGGCCGCGAACTGGCCGCGGATCTGGAATTGGTGCGGGCGGGCAAGCCGCTGAAGACGACGTTGGCCCCGGTGTCCGACATCACTCTCATGCAGTCCAATCCCCTTCCCGTGGTGGCCGCCGGCCTGCCGCCAGAGCAGCGGTTGC
>JACOSF010000098.1 GCA_016179005.1 Acidobacteriota bacterium
ATCTTTACTTGAAGGGGCGCCACTTCTGGCACAAGTTCACGGACGACGCTTTCCGCAAGGCAATCCAGTCCTTCAACCAGGCCGTCGAGATCGAGCCTCTCTATGCATTAGCCTATGTGGGGTTGGCGGAGTGTTACGGAGCCTTGGGATTCTATGGCTACCTCGCGCCGGCGGAAGCATGGCCCAAGGCAAAGGCCGCGGCGACGAAGGCCCTCCAAATCGACGAGAGCCTCGCCGAGGCTCATGCAACTTTGGCGGTGGCGAATCTTTTTTATGACTGGGACTGGAACAGCGCCCAGCGCGAATCCCGTCGAGCAATCGAACTGAATCCGAGTTACCCACCAGGTTATCAGTATTACAGTTTTTTCCTTCTGGCGATGGGCCGGCCGGAAGAAGCCGTCGCTGAGTTGCAGCGCACTCGGGAGTTCGACCCGCTCTCGCCTGTGGCGGACTACTTCACCGGCGTCGCACTGTACTTCTCCCGCCGCTACGATGAAGCCACCGAGCAGTTTCGGAGAATCCTGGAGTTTGAACCTCACTTTGCAGAGGCACGGCGCTTGCTCGGCGTCGTCTACGTGCAAGCGGGCATGCCGGACAAAGCCATTCCAGAGCTCGAAGAAGCCGCCGCCGCTCTGGGCAGTACTCCAGCGGGATTAGGTTCACTCGGTCGGGCTTATGCACGGGCAGGCCAGCGAGCGCAGGCGGAGGAAGTTCTTCGCCGCTTGGAGCGACTTGCGAAGGAAAAGTGTGCGGGATTTGTTTATGTGGCTCATGTTTACATTGGGCTGGGGGAGAATGATCGGGCGTTCCAATGGGCGGAGAAAGCATTCGAGGAGCGGGCTTACCTTCGTGACTCGCACACTCGTTTCACAGAGGCGGCTGCTCGTCAGCTGCGATGTTAAAGGCCCACGGCTTCAAATGTCTTGAACGGAGCTTCTCGAAAGACTGAAGAAACTGCGGACTGCCTGCAATGAAGCAATGCAACTCGTCGCGAACAAGAGTTGGCGGGCCGGGCGATCAGCCAGATCCTGTCGGCGCGCGCACAAGCAAGATTTCCCCGGCAGAAGGTTTCGAGCGGAGTCCAAAGTCAAATTCTCATTTCCGCTTCGCGCGCGAGGAGCTCAGATTTAGCTGAACCAGTTGCTGCGGTAGGCAACCCACCAGCTCACGACTGCGATGGGTATCGTCGCGACCAGGGCCCAGAAAAACGGTAGGGAGAAATCGGCGACCAGCCCGAGCCCCAAAAAGAGCGTCCAAAAGATCTTCTTTTCCATGGGGTGCCAGTGCCGCTTGTTTTATCCAGCCGGTTTCGAAGAAAGTGCGCTGGCCGTACATCGAGCCTGCGCAGAACGAATCTCTCTGAGCAAGGATCGGCGAAGAAACAATTTGGCGGGCAGGGCGATAAGCCGGATCCTGTCGGCGCGTGTCCAAGTTGCAGCCAACGCGCCGTGACGATCATTCCTCTAGTCCCGCGATCGCTCGCGGGATCAAGCGGCCTACCCGAGGGTTGATGTCCGCGCCGATTGCTCGGTGCGGGCTATGGCTTGCGCCACAACGGGCCGGGACAGCCCTCCCCTCCTATTTGGCCTTGCTCCACGCGGGGTTTGCCGTGCCTCCGCTGTTGCCAACGGAGCGGTGGGCTCTTACCCCACCATTTCACCCTTACCAGATGTCTCTGCCCTTGTTGGACGTGCCCGAGGTTTTCCTCGGACCTGTCACAGAGGCGGAACGCACCGGCGGTTTATTTTCTGTGGCACTGTCCGTAGCCGGATGACGCGGCGGGATAAACCCGCCGCTACAGCGGCCCCCTGGCGTTACCAGGCGCGTTACCCTGCGGAGTCCGGACTTTCCTCCAGTACAACGACAGCCGAAGCCGCCGCCACACCAGCGATCGTCTGACCTGCCCGCCAGCTTTAATTATACGCGCGTTTGTCATCACAGGCGAGAAAGGGAGGCAAAAGATGTTGAGGAAGTAAAGGAGGTAGAGGAGGGGGAGGCGCGTTGACAGGGTTGCCTGCGCTCTTTACGATACTTTCAGGAGGAATCATCTTTCATGTTTTCTACCGCCGAAAATTCCGCAAACCGTTCGAGAAGAATCATGTTTGCACTCATGCTGGCAGCAGTGCTGAGCTTTCCGGCCACCGTCTTAGGTCAGGCAAAGCCAACAGCAAAGACAGCGACTGCAGCGCAAGCTCGAGCTTTCATCGAAAAAGCCGAGAAGCGCCTGAAGGAGCTTTCCATCCAATACGCCCAGGCGGACTGGGTGTCGCAGAACTTCATCACCGACGACACGGCGGCGCTTTCCGCTGACGCGAACAAGAACCTGATTGCGGCAACGACCGAATTCGCGACGCAGGCCACGCGGTTTGACGGCCTGAAGCTGCCCGCGGACGTGGCGCGCAAGCTGCTGCTGCTGAAGCTGTCGCTGACGCTGCCGGCGCCGAAGAACGACGCGGAGCGCTCGGAGCTGGCCAACCTGGTTGTTTCCATGCAAGGCGATTATGGCAAAGGAAAGTATTGCCCCGATGGCGACCAGAACAAGCGCCTGGACCTCGGCGCGCTGAGCCGCATCCTGGCGGAAAGTCGCGACCCGAAGCAGTTGCTCGACGCGTGGCGCGGGTGGCACGCGATTGCGCCGCCGATGCGGCAGCGCTACACGCGCTTCGTCGAGTTGGCCAACAAGGGCGCGCGCGAGTTGGGCTTTGCCGATTCCGGCGCGATGTGGCGCGCAAAGTACGACATGCCTCCGGACGCATTCGCCAGGGAAGTGGACCGGCTGTGGCTGCAGGTGAAGCCGCTCTACGACGCGCTGCACGCGCACGTGCGCGCCAAGTTGCGCGAAAAATACGGCGCGGACGTGGTGCCGGAAAACGGACCGATCCCCGCGCACCTGCTGGGAAATATGTGGGCGCAGCAGTGGGGCAACATCTATCCGCTGGTCTCGCCGCCGGAACAAGAGAAGACGTTCGACCTGACGGAAATCCTGAAGGCGCGCAAGACCGACGAAAAGGAAATGGTGCGCATCGGCGAGCGCTTCTTCACATCGCTGGGCTTCGCGCCGCTGCCGCAAACATTCTGGGAGCGGTCGCTCTTCGCCAAGCCGCGCGACCGCGACGTGGTGTGCCATGCCAGCGCGTGGAGCATCGACTTTAAGGAAGACCTGCGCCTGAAAATGTGCATCGAGATCACTGAGGAGGATTTCCAGACGATCCATCACGAACTGGGACACAACTTTTATCAGCGCGCGTACAACAAGCAGCCCGTGCTTTTTCAGGACAGCGCAAACGATGGCTTCCACGAAGCAGTGGGCGACTCCGTGGCGCTTTCCATCACGCCGGAATATTTGAAACAGATTGGCTTGATCGAAAAAGTGCCGGGCGTGGAAGGCGACCTGGGCTACTTGATGAAGATCGCGCTGGACAAGGTGGCCTTCCTGCCCGAAGTAAGGCCCGCGGAGTACAACAAGGCGTGGTGGGAGCTGCGGAAGAAGTATCAGGGCGTGGCGCCGCCGGTAGCGCGGAGCGAAGCGGAGTTTGATCCGGGCGCGAAGTATCACGTGGCGGCCAACGTGCCTTACACGCGGTATTTCCTGGCGCACATCCTGCAATTCCAGATGTTCCGCGCGATGTGCCGCGAGGCGGGCTACACCGGGCCGCTCCACCGGTGCACGATCTATAACAACAAAGCTGCCGGGGCCAAGCTGAACAAGATGCTGGAAATGGGGCTGAGCCGGCCGTGGCCGGAGGCGCTCGAAGCCCTGACCGGAGAGAAGCAAATTGATGCCAGAGCCATGCTCGACTATTTTGCGCCGTTAAAGGCGTGGCTCGACGAACAAAACAAAGGACGCAAAGTCGGTTGGTAGCTGCGCCTGCATAGTAGAAGACAAGTAAAGTATGATAAGCAGCAACGCCGGCATGTTCACCGGGGTGTGACGGCGCACGCCGCAGCCCATGGTTTGCAAAGTCTCCCTCGCAGTAGCCGAAAGTATTATGATAGGCGGCACAGGAGCACAGGCGGCCTGCCCGGCCCTACCACATGGTCGAGCTTTCCGCGGGCGCGACGAAAACGGCGCAAGCCCCCGAAGATCTGACGGGCATGACCGTCGGGCGCTTCGTGATCCGCGCGCGGCTGGGCGCCGGCGCCATGGGCGAGGTTTATCGCGCCGAAGACCCCCTTCTGAAACGCACGGTGGCGCTGAAGCGCATTGCGCCTTCGCTGCAAGCGGATGCCTACTACCGCGATCGCTTCCTCAAGGAAGCGGAACGCGCTTCGAGTCTCATCCACGCAAAAATCGCCGGCATCTTCGACGTGCTGGAGGACCCGCGCGGCACGTTTCTGGTGATGGAATACGTCGAGGGGCAGTCCCTGCGGCAGCGCATGGGCCAGCCGATGAACGTGGTGGAGTTCCTGCGCATTGCGCGGCAATGCGGCGACGCCCTGGCCGCGGCGCACGAGAAACGCATCGTCCACAGCGACATCAAGCCGGAAAACATCTTGTTGACGCCCAACGGCGACGTCAAGGTGCTCGATTTCGGTGTAGCCAAACGGCTGCCGGATGCCAGCGAAATCACTTCGGCCGACTCCGTTGATCAGACGCGGCTGAGCGTGGGCGGCACGTTCCTGTACATGGCGCCGGAGGTCATGCTCGACCGGGTGATCGACCCGCGCTCGGACCTGTTTTCCCTGGGCGTGGTGTTCTACGAGGCGCTGAGCGGGCGGCATCCGTTCCGGGGCGGCAACCTGGCGGTCACCACCAACCGCATCCTGCACGAGAACCCGACCCCCCTCCGAGACGTCGCCAAGGACGTTCCTTCCGGACTCAGCCAGGTTGTCGAGCGGATGCTGGAGAAGAAGCCTGCGGCGCGCTATGCGTCAGCGAACGACCTGCTGACCGACCTGCGCGCGCTCGAGAGCGGGCATCCCATCGCGACAGCGCCGGTGCAACCGGTCCTCCTTCCGCCGCGCCGGTGGAAAGTCTGGACGGCGGTGGTGGCCGGAGTGATCGTGCTTGGCGCGTTGGCAGCTGCGCTGCCGCCGGTCCGGCGGTGGATGGCAGTGCGCACCAGCGTCGCCGTGATGCCCAGCGAGAAGCTCGTGGCTGTTTTGCCGTTCGAGGTAGTGGGAGGAGACGCGCAGGCCCAGGCCTTTGCCGCAGGGCTGCCATCCACGCTCACGGCGAAACTCGCGCGCTTTACGCAGTCTCAATCATTGCAGGTGGTGACGGCGAGCGAAGTCCGGCGGGTAGGCGCCAATGACGTGGAGAAAGCGCGCACGGATTTAGGCGTCAACCTGGTAATCGAAGGTACCCTGCACCAAGTCGGGGACAAGGTGCGCGTGACGTATTCGCTGGTGGATGCGCGGAACCGGCGAGTGCTGGATGGCGGCGACTTCACCGAGACCATGGCCGATTCCTTCGCCATGGAAGACCGCGTGGTGGACGGCGTGCTGCGGATGTTGGAGCTGGAGGTGCAGCCGCAGGAGCGCGAGCTCCTGACGGCACGCGGCACAACGGTGGCCAGCGCGTACAATTTCTACCTGCAGGGGCGCAACTATCTCGAGAACTACGACAAGCCGGAAAATCTGGACAGCGCGGTCAGCGTGTTCCAAGAAGCTCTG
>JACOSF010000103.1 GCA_016179005.1 Acidobacteriota bacterium
GGCGGCGGCCTCGTGCTGGGCCTACTGCTCACGCCGGAGCGCAAAGCGCTGGCGCAAAAGTGGATCTGGCTCGGCGGGGCGCTCGCGGCGCTCATCTTTCTGCCCAATGTGATCTGGAACGTGCGGCACAACTGGCCCTTTCTTGAGTTGATGCGCAACATTCGCGAAAGCGGGCGCGACGTCGCGCTCAGCCCGCTGGCATACATCGGCCATCAACTCTTTTTGATTGGCCCCATCCACTTTCTGATCTGGATGGCCGGTACGGCATACCTGCTTTTTTCCTCCAAGGGCAAACCCTTTCGCGCGTTGGGCTGGGCGTTCGTGGCCACGCTCGCGTTTTTCATCGTTTCCAAAGGGAAGGACTACTACGCGGCGCCGGTGTTTCCGCTGGTGCTGGCTGCAGGCGCTGTCGCCATCGAGAGCTTTTCGGAACGTGCCGGATGGCATTGGCTGCGCGCGACGGTCGTGGTGCTGCTGCTGGTAACCACTGCAGCTTTTCTGCCGATTGGATTGCCCGTGCTTTCGCCACCGCATCTGGCGCGCTACTTGGACCTATTGCCCGTCGGCGTCCCGGTGAGTGAGCACAGCCACGCGGCAGCGAAATTTCCGCACCATTTTGCCTGGCAGTTTGGCTGGGAAGAATTGGTCGCAGCGACGGCGCGCGTCTATCACAACCTGCCGCCGGAAGAGCGCGCCAAGGCCGCCATCCTTGGAAATAACTTTGCGCAAGCGGGAGCCATTGATCTGCTCGGCCCGAAGTACGGGTTGCCGAAAGCGATTGGCGTGCACCAGAGCTACTGGCTGTGGGGTCCGCGGAACTACACCGGCGAAGTGATGCTCGTGCTCGGCGACGAACCGGAGGATTTGCAGAGGTGGTGCCGCAGCGTCGAAGTAGGCGCGGACCTCCATCCGGAGTATGCCCGCCCGCAGGAAAGTTGGAGCGTGCTGGTGTGTCGCGGGATGCGCGGGAATCTGAAAGATGCGTGGCCCATGCTGAAGAAGTGGGATTAGGCGCGCCACACAGTCGCAAGCCATTGGCTCGATTGGGGTGCTCAATCAACGCAGTGCATTCGATCTAATGCATGAGGCGTTTCGCGTGTGCGCAGAAATTTTCCCAGTCGTGACGCCGCCGCGCCAGCCGCGCGCGGAAGTGCCAATAGATCGCGTAAATCGCACCGATGAACACTAAGCCCATCCCAAGGTGTGAGGAGATTTCCTGATAACCACCCGCTACTAAAGCAGCGAAGCTGCTGGCTTTCTCCTGGGAGATGCCTCGCATTATGTTTGAGGCTTCAAAGAAAAAGTACGCGGCTAACAGAATTCCCGAAAAAACGAGGGACCTTCGCATGTGGCCAAGTATGAGTTCAATCCGCCCGGCGACGATTCTAAAGTGCTCGTCCCCGTCCTTGATCACATTTAGAAAGATAGGCCGGTTACTTTCTGAGGGAATATCCGCCCATATTCTTAGCCCGGCTTCGGGAGTCGCTTTCGTAAATGTCGCTGCAATGGAATCGAGCGCGGAAACTTCGCCGTCGCGGAGATGCTGGAGCGCTTGTTTAAGACGCCATCGGGTAGTTCGTGAACTGAAGCCGAGCGTACGCCAAAGCTCAGTAATCCAGCCAACAACCACAAACAGAAGCAGAAATGCATAGAGCGCATAGACTCTTTCGGCTATTGTGGGAACCGGATTGATCGAGCGAAGATCCCAGCCGACTGATTGGCTACCCTGAATAAACATCCGCGCACCCTCTAATCGGATGGACACCGCGCCAGCGCAGATTGTTCCGATTATCTTCGGGAGAGGATCAATCGAATCCACATCTTACTTTTTAGGCTTGCACACCTTGCAGGCGACGTAGCCGGCCTTTTCGGCCTCGTCGGTGCTGTTGAATTCCACCCGGTTCTTCGGGCTCATCTTCTTCGCGTATTGACATGCGACAACGTGGTACTTCTTCGAGTTTTTGTTTCCCACGAAGGGCTTTGTCTGCGCGACCGCTATCGCGCAGGCAAAAACAACCATTCCCAATAACACAGCAATGCTTCTTTTCAATCGCATTCTTGCCTCCAACTGTTCGAAATCATTTCTCAACGTAATCAATATCCGGCGGGGGCGGCGCGCCGCCGGGGCCTTTCAGGTAGTGCTCCATCCACTGCATCATGCGCAGCGAGTAATCCAGCCGTGACGCAGCGCGGCGGTTGCCGTGCTGTTCGCCGGGGTAGCGCACCCAGCGCACCGGCGCCTGATTCAGCGTCTTCAGGTAGCGGTAGAGCATCAGCGATTGTGACGGGTGCACGCGCGGGTCGTCGGTGCCGCCGAGGATGAGCAGCGGCGTGTGATTTTTCTGCGCGTGGTAGATGGGGCTGCGCTCGAGAAATTTCTGCCAGTTGTCCCACGGATAATGCAGCGCGTGGACCAGCGATTCTTCCTGCGGAATATCCGTGGTGCCGAACTTGGCGATTTTGTCGCTGATGCCGACGAACATCACGCCCGCAGCGAAGCGGTCGGAGTAGAACGTGGCGCCCCACGCCGTGGCGTAGCCGCCATAGCTTCCGCCGGTGATGCCCACCTTTGATTTATCCACGAGGCCCGCGGCGATCAAGTGGTCCACCGCGTCCACACAGTCGTCGAACTCCTTTCCTGCGGGATCGCTCTGGCTGAGCTTCGAAAACGCCACGCCGCGTCCGGTGCTCCCGCGATAGTTGGGATAGAACACGGCAAAGCCGCGCGCGGCGGCCATCTGTCCGGGGTTCGAGTAGCCCGTCAGCCAGCCATTGGCGTAGCGCGCTTCCGGCCCGCCGTGCACCACGAGAATCAGCGGATAGCGCTGTCCCTTCACCTCATCAAGCGGACGGATGAGCATTCCCTCTAGCTCCAGCCCATCGCGCGCTTTGTACTTCACCACCTCTTGCGTAGCGAGTTTCCTCTGCGCGAGCCACGGATTCACATTCGTAAGCCGCCGGGACTCCGCATCGCCGTGCTTCATCGTGAAGAGGTCGCCGGGACGATGATCGGATTGGCCGACGAACGCCGCGGTCTGCCCGTCCTTCGACAGCGTGAACGCCGTTAAGATCCTGCCGCCCGTGGGAATGAGCGTCTTGCGCGTGCCGTCGAGGCTCACCTTTTCAAACGTGGTCCACACGCCTTCCTCGCCGATGTACTTCGTAGTTCGGAAGCAAATCTTTCAAAGCACCGCCCGTCGCAGGCACAACCATCAACTGGCCCGCCGCGGGATCGTTGCGATCCGCCGCGGAAATCATGGCGATGTTTTTTCCGTCCGGGCTCCACGCAAATGCGCCGAGCTTGCCGGGATTGTTGAATTGCGCGAGGATTTTTCCCTCTTCACTGATGATGTGAATCTTGCGGTTCATCAAGTCGTCGTCCACCAGCGGCGTGGGCGCCAGCGCTACCGCGATCTTTTCTCCCGCCGGGCTCCAGGTGATTGCGCTGGCCGAGCCGGGCAAATCAAGCATGCGTGGCTTGCCGGCGGTTCCGGATGCGTCGAGCTCGGCAATCCACACCCGCACCGGGCGCAGATTTTCTTCGTACACCTCCTGATTAAAACCGCGCTCGGCGAGCTTGCGCCGCGCGTCGGGCACCGCTTCTTGCGCCAGATACGCGACATGCCTCATGTGCGGGCAGAAGGTGTAGCCCGAAATGGACGTCTCCGCGCCCGCCAGCTTTCTGGCTTCGCCGCCGTCCGCGGGAATCACGTAGATCGCGTTGCCTTTGTCACCGGCGCGGCGCGCGAGAAACGAAATGCTTTTTCCGTCCGGCGTCCAGGCCACCGCCGACACATTCACCGCGCCGGTGATGAACGCGCGCGACTTGCCATCGGCGCCCATCAAGTGCAGTTCGGCCCACGCCGGGCCGTCGTCCTCGGTCATCGGCTGGCGCGGTACGCTCAGCACGTAGGCGATCTGCGCGCCGTCCGGTGAAATCACCGCGTCGCTCACCACGCGGATGCGCGCAATGTCGTGTGGCGTCAGGACGCTTTGCGCAGCCAGCGGCAGCGCCGCAAGCATCAGCAACAGCGCCAACGCAATCGAAAAGCGTGCAGCGAAGGGCGAAATTCCAAAACGGTTTTTCATGGTGGAAGATTCCTTTCCGAAGCTCAACAGCAGAAGCTCAGGCCGGGCGCAGACTGCAGCCTAGCCCCGCCGCCCGCGCGCTGTCAATTTCTTAGCCATGCGCATCAATCGAGCTGTTTGCCTTTGGTTTCCGGCAGGGCCAGGGTCAGCAACGCCGAAAGGAAAAACGCGCCGGCCAGCAG